>JALFMW010000047.1 GCA_022782605.1 Clostridium sp.
TAGAAATAATACAAGAAAGATTAGAAAGAGAATTTAATCTTAACTTAGTAACTACAGCCCCTTCTGTTATATATAGAGTTACTAAAACTGATGGCGAAGTGGTTATGGTTCAAAACCCTGCTAACTTACCAGAAGTTTCAGAAATTCAAATGATAGAAGAGCCTATAGTAAAAGCTGATATTATAGCTCCAAAAGATTTTGTTGGTATAGTTATGGAACTTTGCCAAGAAAGACGTGGAACTATGTTACACATGGAATATATAGACGAAAAAAGAGTGATGCTTCATTATGATTTACCATTAAATGAAGTTGTTTATGATTTCTTCGATGCTTTAAAATCTAGAACAAGAGGATATGGATCTTTAGATTACGAAATGAAAGGATATGTTCCTTCTAAACTTGTTAAACTAGATATACTAATAAATAAAGAACAAGTGGATGCTTTAAGTTTCATTGTTCACGAGAGTAAAGCCTATTCAAGAGGAAAAGCTATGTGTGAAAAACTTAAAGAAGAAATACCAAGACATCAATTTGCTGTGCCAATACAAGCAGCTGTTGGAAATAAAATAGTTGCTAGAGAAACTATAAGTGCTCTTAGAAAAGACGTGCTTGCTAAATGTTACGGTGGAGATATATCTCGTAAGAAAAAACTTCTTGAAAAACAAAAAGAAGGTAAAAAACGTATGAGACAAGTAGGTAGTGTAGAAGTACCACAAAAAGCATTTATGTCAGTGCTTAAACTTGATGACTAATTAAAATAAAGGGGTAATTAATAGTCTTTGTAAAAATAAAGATATGTTAATTACCTTTTTATTTTGTGAAAAATTGTTTAAGAGATATATAAAAATAAATTGATGTATATATAATTATTGAAAAAAATATGCAAATATTATAAACTAGAATTTAAGTTTTCAGTATCTGCCAATTATTATGTTTTGGTAAAAACTTATTAATTAGAAATTGAAACAATTACTTTTAGAAGTAGATAGTTTTTGATATAATTTACTAGTTGTTTACTTATATATTAAAAACATTATACTTTATAGCATTGTATAAAATTAAATGTACTCTATGCTTTAAATTATTAAAGATAAGTATTGAATACAATGATTATCAATTAGGGAGGGATAAACCATTATTATTATAGTATTATGTATAGTCACTCTACTTGTACTAGGTATAAGAGAACAGATTGCTCAAAAGAAAAATGTTAAGAAGATACCTATAAGAGTGAATATAAATGGAATAAGAGGAAAATCAACTGTTACAAGATTGATAACAGGAATATTAACAGAAGCTGGATATAAAACAGTAGGAAAGACTACAGGAACAGAAGCGAGGATGATTTATTGGTTCCAAGATGAAGAAGAACCTATAATTAGAAAGCCTCAAGGAGCAAATATAGGAGAACAGTTAGCGGTATTACAAAAATCAGCTGATTTAGGTGCTGAAGCTTTAGTATGTGAGTGTATGGCAGTAAATCCAGATTATCAAAAAGTATATCAATTCAGAATGCTAGAAGCTAATATAGTTTTGATAGTTAATGTTTTAGAAGATCATATGGATGTACTAGGGCCTACATTAAATGAAGTTGCTCAAGCATTTGCTGCAACAATACCATATGATGGTCATTTAATTACTATACCAAGTCCTTATTTAGACTACTTTAAGGAAGTTGCTAAAGAAAGGAATACTAAGGTTATAGTAGCTGATAATTCAAAAATAAGTGATGAATTTTTAGCTAAATTTGATTATATGGTATTCCCAGACAATGCATCTTTAGCACTTGCTGTAGGTGAAGCCTTAGGATTAGATAAAGAAGTATGTATGAGAGGTATGCTTAATGCACATCCTGATCCAGGTGCTATGAGAGTTTCTAAAATTGGAGACGAATCTTTAAATTGTCACTTTGTAAATGGATTTGCCGCTAATGACCCTCAATCAACTTTAAATATTTGGCAAAAAATATGTGATATGGATTATAATTCAAAAGATCCTATAGTGATTATGAACTGTAGACAAGATAGGGTGGATAGAACTGAAATATTTGTAAGAAATGTATTTCCAAATATTGAAACTCATACTCTTATAGGAATAGGAGAAGTTACAGAGCCTATTACTACAGCGTTTAAAAATGGTGAATTACCAAATGTAAAAAATTATATTGATTTAGAAAATGCTTCACCAGATGAAATACTAGAAGTAATTAGTCCGCTAATGAAAAATAGAGTTATATATGGTGTAGGAAATATACATGGTACAGGAGAACCATTTATAGAAAGACTTTTAAGTATGAGTCAAGATAAAACAAAAACAGATTATAGTGAAACAAAAGAAGCTATAATATAGACAATTAGGAGGCTTTAATGGTATCAACAGATTTATATGTTGCAATAATTTTAGGTTTAACCCTAAGTTTATTATTTCAAGAGAAATTCGGAATTAATCCAGGAGGTCTTGTAGTTCCTGGATATTTAGCACTTACAATGGATAATCCAAAAAGTTTAATAGTAATATTACTATTAAGTTTATTGACTTACATGATAGTTGAATTTGGATTAAATAAATTTATTATATTATACGGAAGAAGAAGATTTTTAGCTATGCTTATGGTATGTATGATATTGAAGATTTCATTAGATGCACTGAATGTATCTATGGGAATGTCTTTAGGAGTACTTGATGGAGTAGGTATAGTAATACCTGGTTTAATAGCTAATTGCTATTATAAGCAAGGAATAAAACTTACAGCTGTAAGTACCTTAGGAGTTTCATTCGTAGCATTTGCTATCTTAAATATAGCTCAATTAGTTTAAGGAGATAAGAATATGGAAAGAGATTTGACCTTAAAAGAAAAAATCCAAATTTATATGAAAAATAGAAAAGAAATAACACTTTTTAATTTATTAATATTATCATTGATTTTATGCTTTACTTATATGTTTTTGGATATTATATTCTAATAGAGATAATTTAATATTTATCACTAATAAAGTTTAATATCAAAAAGGAGAGAAAATATTGAAAAAATCGATATGGAAACAAGTTGCATCCGTTTTATTGGCGGTTGCATTAGGTTTAAGTTTAATTTTTTATGATAATATTCAATCTATGTTTAACGTTGGTGTGAATAAAGTATTAAAAAGAAATGGACTAGAAGGTTACGGAGTAAGTTCTTCAAATCCTCTAGCTGTTAAAGTAGGGATGAAAGTTTTAGAAGATGGCGGTAATGCAGCTGATGCAGCAGTTGCAATATCTTATGTTTTAGGAGTTGTAGAACCCTATGGATCAGGAATTGGTGGAGGAGGAGCAATGCTTATTTATTCACCAAAAGATAATAAATTTGAATTTTTTAATTATAGAGAAACAGCACCTATAAGTTCTGATACTCAAATAAGTGGTATTGGTGTTCCAGGATTTGTTAAAGGGATGGAAGATGTAAATAAAGCTTATGGAGTCAAATCTATGAGTGAACTTTTACAACCTGCAATAGACTATGCGGAAAATGGATTTGAAATGGATACAAATTTATACAATAGATTAAATGTATTTAAGGGATATTCAGATATGAGTAGTTTATCTACTTTCTATGATGAAAATGGTGAACCTAAAAGTGAAGGAACTACCATAGTTCAAAGAGAATTGGCAGATACATTAAAATCTATTCAAAAAGATGGATCAGAATCTTTTTATAGTGGAACTATTGCAAAAAATCTAACTATAGGAACTACATTAACATCAGAAGACTTATCAGCTTATAAAACGGAAGTTTTAGAGCCTGTAACTGGAGAATTTAATGGTTATGAAATTATATCTGCGCCAGCTCCATTTAGTGGAACAACACTAATACAGATATTAAAAATGGCGGAATATGCAAATGTACAAAATTATACAAGTAATGAAACTGAATATTTAGAAAAAATGTCTCAGATAGTAAATATTGCTTATACTAATAGAATGGCACATATTGCAGATCCAAATTTTGAAGATGTTAATTCACAAAAATATGTAACGGATAAGTACGTAAAAAGGCTATATGAAAGAAAATATACTGAAGATATAACAGAAGATGAAAGTGAAGATACAACAGCTTTTGTTGTAACAGATAAAGATGGTATGATGGTATCTTGCACAAATACGCTGGGAGACTTTTTTGGTTCGCAAGTAACTATAGGTGGATTTTTCTTGAATGATTCTGTAGGGCATTTTAATGAAAATTCACATTCTATAAATGCATATGAAGCAGGTAAGAGATCTAGAACGTTTATAGCACCTACTATAATAAGAAAAGGTGAAGATTTTATTATGGGTATAGCCTCTCCAGGAGGGAATGTTATACCGCAAGCAATATCAGAAGTATTACTTGATTATCTTAAGTTTGGAAAGAATATATCAGAAGCGATAGAGGAACCAAGAACAGTATTTAGAAATAATACGGAAATATTGACAGAAAGAGAAATTTCTGATGATATTATGAGTAATTTAAAAGAGGATGGATACTCTATAAGTTATTATGATTCTAATATTTTTTATGGTTCAATTCAAACAATAATAAAAGATAAAACAAAAGGAATAACTGGTGGAGCCGATTATAGAAGACGTGGAGAATACCAAGTTAAATACTAATTTAAGAAATTAAAAACCTCATTTATTTAAATAAATGAGGTTTTTTTATATTGCATTTAAGGTTAAAATATAAGATGACAGAAAATAAAGCTAAGAGGTGACTTTATGTTAGGTTTATATATACATATACCATTTTGTGTATCAAAATGTAAATATTGTGATTTTAATTCATTTAAATTGAATTTAAATGATAAGATTAAATATTTAAATGCTTTAAATAAAGAAATGGAATTATATAAAGAAGAAATAAAAGGAAAAAGTATAGATAGCATTTTTATTGGTGGAGGAACACCAAGTATTTTGACTAAAGAAGAAATAGCTATTTTATTTGAAAATATAAAAAATAATTTTAAAATAAAAGAAAATGCTGAAATAACAATGGAGTGTAATCCTGGAACATTAACTTTAGAAAAATTAAAAGTTATGAAAGAATGTGGTGTTAATAGATTAAGTATGGGACTTCAAGCTGTTCAAAATCATCACTTAAAATATATAGGAAGAATACATACATTTGAAGAGTTTGAAAAAAACTATTATGAAGCAAAAAAAGTTGGTTTTGAAAATATTAATATTGATTTGATGTATGCTTTGCCTAATCAAACAAAAGAAGATTGGAAAGAATCTTTAGAAAAGGTTGTGAGTTTAAATCCAACTCATATATCAGCATATTCTTTAATTTTGGAAGAAAATACAGAACTTTTTAATATGTATGAAAGAAAAGAATTCGAATTAATGGATGAGGATTCAGATATTGAAATGTATGAATATACTGTAAATTATTTAAATTCTTGTGGATATAATCAATATGAAATATCTAACTATGCAAAAAAAGGATTTGAATGTAAACATAATATATTATATTGGAAATGTGAAAATTATATTGGAGTTGGAGCATCAGCATCAGGATTTTTAAATGAAAAAAGATATAATAATATATGTGAATTAGATAAATATGAAGAAATATTACATAGTGGTAAAAAACCTATAGAGTGGGAAGAAAAACTAAGTATCAAAGATGAAATAGAGGAAAGTATATTCTTAGGATTAAGAATGAATGAAGGGATTAAGTTTAAAGATTTTAAGGATAAGTATAATTTAGAATTTGAAAATAAATACAAGAAGCAAATTGAAAAATTAACAGAATTAAAATTAATAGATTTAGATGATGAAGGTATGAAATTAACTCAAAAAGGAAGAGAAATATCTAATAGTGTTTTTGTAGAATTTATGGAGTAAAAATTAAATTTTTTCAAAAGTGTTGACAATAAAATGAGAACGTGGTATATAATATATATAATCTTTTTAGCACTCGAACTTAATGAGTGCTAACAGCGAAGGAGGTATTTTAAAAATGGAATTAAATGAAAGAAAAATGAATATCCTCAAAGCAATAGTTAAAGATTATATAGAAACAGCTGAAGCTGTAGGGTCTAGAACAATATCAAAAAAATATAACCTTGGAGTTAGTGCAGCAACTATCAGAAATGAGATGGCTGATTTAGAAGAATTAGGTTATTTAGTTCAACCTTATACATCTGCTGGAAGAATTCCAACAGAAAAAGGATATAAACTATATGTAAATTCCCTAATGAACACTACAGAACTTAGTGACTATGATAAAGAAATAATACAAAAATGTGTAGATAGTAATATGAGTCGTATACAAGACTTAATACATGAAACTTCAAAAATGCTATCTCAACTAACTAATTACACAACAGTTGCTATGACAAAACATTTGTCATCGTTGAGTGAAATTAAGTATATTCAATTAGTTAGAATGCATGAAAGTGAAATTTTATTAATAGTGGTTACAGATGATGGAGATATTAAAAAAACAAGCTTAAATGCTAAAATTGATTTAGATCAAGCTAAGTTGAATTTAATTTCTGATAACTTAACTAAAAAGCTTTCAGGGAAGACGATTACTGAAATAGATGATAGATTGATTGCATATATAAAATATGAAATAGGAGAGTATTCTTCTATTATAGATCAATTACTAAATTTACTAAATGCTAATCCTACTGAAGAAGAACTTTCTATGACGTTAAATGGAGCTACTAACATATTTAATTATCCTGAATTTAATGATGTATTAAAAGCTAGGTCGTTTCTAGATATGCTTGAAACGAAGGAAACAATAGCTAAAATAGTTAAATCAAAAGGTATATTAAAAGATAATACAACGATTGTTATCGGAAGTGATAATGAATGTGAACAAGCTCAAGAATGCAGTGTAGTGACAGCTACTTACAAAGTAGATAAGGACTTAATCGGAAGGATAAGTTTTATAGGACCAACGAGAATGGATTATTCTAGAATATATTCAATAATCAATTATATGAATATATTATTAAATAATAAATCAAATAAATTTTAGCTGAGGGGTGTAAGTCTTGGAAAATAACATGAATCAAGATGAGATAAAACAAGAAAATTGCGCTTCTTCTAATGAAGAGGAAATAACAAAAGATTCTCAGGAAAATGTAGAAGTTGAAGAAGATGCTACATGTGATGAGAATGTAACAGATATCAACTCAAAATTAGAAGAAAAGAAAATAAATGACAAAATAGAAGAGTTACAAAAACAAATAGACGAAAAAGATGATAAATATAAAAGGCTGCAAGCTGAATACTCAAACTATATGAGAAGAACTCAACAAGAAAAAGAAACTATAGGATTATTTGCTAATGAGAAAATTATTGGTGAATTAATACCAGTTTTAGATTCTATGGAAAGAGCTATAGATGCTTGTACAGACAAAGAAGATAATATGTACAAAGGGATAGAACTTGTACATAAACAGTTAATAGACTGTTTACAAAAATTTGGTGTGGAAGAAATAGCTGCACTAAATGAAGAATTTGATCCTAACTTACACTTAGCAGTGATGCAAGAAAGTGTTGAAGGAGTAGAAGCTAATAAAGTTGTTATGGTTCTTCAAAAAGGATACAAATTAAAAACTAAAGTTATAAGACCTACAATGGTTAAAGTATCTTGCTAATAAATTAGTAAAAAATTAAATTTTAAATAGATGATAAATTAAGGAGGAAATAAATTATGTCAAAAGTAATAGGAATAGATTTAGGGACAACTAACTCTTGTGTTGCTGTTTTAGAAAATGGTGAACCACAAATAATAGCAAATAGCGAAGGTATGAGAACAACTCCTTCAGTAGTTGCATTTACAAAAGGTGGAGAGAGAATAGTAGGGGAACCTGCAAAAAGACAAGCAGTTACAAATGCTGATAATACTGTAATATCAATAAAAACTCATATGGGTACTGATTACAAAGTTAACATAGAAGGTAAATCATATACTCCACAAGAAATATCAGCTATAATACTTCAAAAATTAAAAGCTGATGCTGAAAGTTATTTAGGTCAACCAGTTAAAGAAGCTGTTATAACAGTTCCAGCCTACTTTACAGATGCTCAAAGACAAGCAACTAAAGATGCTGGTAGAATAGCAGGATTAGAAGTAAAAAGAATAATAAATGAACCAACTGCTGCAGCTCTTGCATATGGTATGGATAAATTAGACCAAGACAAAAAAATATTAGTATTTGACTTAGGTGGAGGTACTTTCGACGTATCTATACTTGAAATAGGAGATGGTACTTTTGAAGTTTTAGCTACTGCTGGTAACAACAAATTAGGTGGAGATGACTTCGATAAAGTTATAATAGATTACTTAGCTGAAGAATTCAAAAAAGCTGAAGGTGTTGACTTAAGAGAGGACAATATGGCTCTTCAAAGATTAAAAGAAGCTGCTGAAAAAGCTAAAAAAGAATTATCTTCAACTATGAGCTCAAACATAAACTTACCATTCATAACTGCTACTGCAAGCGGACCAAAACATATGAATATAGATTTATCAAGAGCTAAATTCGATGAATTAACTCATCACTTAGTAGAAAAAACTATGGAACCAACTAAGAGAGCTTTAGCTGATGCTGGACTTTCTGTATCAGAAATAGATGATGTATTATTGGTAGGTGGATCTACAAGAATACCAGCTGTTCAAGAAGCTGTTAAAAAATTCATAGGAAAAGATCCTCATAAAGGTATAAACCCAGACGAATGTGTTGCTGCTGGTGCTGCTATACAAGCTGGTGTATTAACTGGTGAAGTTAACGACTTATTATTATTAGATGTTACTCCATTATCTTTAGGTATAGAAACTATGGGTAACGTAATGACTAAAATAATAGAAAGAAATACAACTATACCAACTAAGAAATCTCAAGTATTCTCAACTGCTGCAGATAACCAAACTGCTGTTGATATACATGTACTTCAAGGTGAAAGATCTATGGCATATGATAATACTACTTTAGGTAGATTCCAATTATCAGAAATACCACCAGCACCAAGAGGAATACCTCAAATAGAAGTTACTTTCGATATAGATGCTAATGGTATAGTTCACGTTACTGCTAAAGATTTAGGAACTGGAAAAGAACAAAAAGTTACTATAACTTCAGGAACTAACTTAAGTGAAGAAGAAATAGAAAGAAAAGTTAAAGAAGCTGAAATGAATGCTGAAGCTGATAAAGCTAAAAAAGATAAAATAGAAGCAGTTAACCAAGCTGATTCAACTATATATCAAACAGAAAAAACTTTAAATGAACTTGGTGACAAAGTAAATGCTGATGATAAATCTGCAATAGAAGCTGCTGTTGCTTCATTAAAAGAAGTAAAAGATAAAGAATCTGCAACTGCTGAAGAAATAAAATCAGCTATAGATGAAGTAATGAACAAATTCCACAAAATATCTGAGCAAATGTATCAACAAGCTCAAGCTGAACAAGCTGCTCAAGGTGGAGAACAAGCTGATCAAAATCAATCAAATGATGATGTTGTAGATGCAGATTTCAAAGAAGTATAAGATTTGAATTTGTTGCAAAAACATAGAGATTGTGTATAATAAATTAAAGGATATTAATCTTTTTTAAAACAATTAATAATAGCTTGTAGTTTAATATTCTACAAGCTATTGTTTTGTAATATAAAGGTGGTGACAAAACTTGAGTACTAAAAGAGACTACTATGATGTCTTAGGTGTTGGCAAAAGTGCGGATGCATCTGAGATAAAAAAAGCTTATAGAAAATTAGCTATGAAGTATCACCCAGATAAAAACCCAGGTGACAAAGAAGCGGAAGAAAAATTTAAAGAAATAAATGAAGCATATGAAGTACTATCAGATGAAACTAAGAGAAGAAACTATGATCAATTTGGTCATGAAGGTGTAAATGGTCAAGGATTTGGCGGTGCTGGAGGTTTCGGTGGCCAAGGATTTGGTGGATTTGATGATATATTTGGGGATATATTTGGAGATATGTTCGGTGGAGGATTTGGCGGAGGTTCTCGTCAAAGAAGAAGAGGTCCAGAACGTGGTGCAGATATAAAACAAAGAATAAGTATATCTTTTGAAGAAGCAGCATTTGGTAAAAAAGTTCAAGTTAAAATAAATAGAAGTGAAGAATGTGATCAGTGCCATGGTAGCGGTGCAAAACCTGGTACTTCTAAGAAAACTTGTCCTACTTGCCATGGTAGTGGTCAAGTGCAATCAGTTCAAAGAACTCCTTTTGGTAATATAGCTAGTACAAGAACATGTTCTACATGTAATGGAGAAGGAGAAGTTATAGATTCTCCATGTACTAAATGTCATGGAAAAGGAAGTATAAGAAAAACTAAGACTATAGAAGTTGATGTACCAGCAGGTATAGATGCAGGTCAAATGATTAAACTTTCTGGTCAAGGTGAACTTGGAACTAGAGGAGGTCCAAGGGGAGACTTATATATTGAAGTAGATGTAAAATCACATTCAATCTTTACAAGAGAAGGTTATGATGTTTATCTAGAAATGCCTATAACATTTGCCCAAGCAACTTTAGGAGATAAGATACAAGTTCCTACTTTAGATGGTAAAGTTGAATATGAAATACCAGAAGGAACTCAAACAGGAACAGTATTTAGACTAAAAGGTAAAGGTATAACAAAATTAAGATCTAATGTAAGAGGAGATCAATATGTTAAAGTAACTGTTGAAATACCTAAAAACTTAAATGATAAACAAAAGGATTTAGTAAGACAATTTGCTAAAGAATGTGGTCAAGAGGTGCATGAAAGGCAAAAAAGTCTCAGCGACAAGATAGACGGCTTTTTCAAAAGCTTAAAGAAAAAAAATAAATAGTTTAAATAAAAATCCTTCCAATTATATTTTGGAAGGATTTTTGTATATTATGGTAATAATTTTTTATTTATTTAAAAACTAGAATATTAAATGTAATTTTTAAGTAATTATAATTATTATATGTATAAAACAATATTATAAAAGTGAATAATTATGATATAATAAAGTTCATAAAAATAGTATTAAATATTGAAAGAAGGTTTACATATGAATTGGACAGAAGTAACGGTTAAAACGACAACAGAGGCTGTTGAAGCTATAAGTAATATATTATTAGAAGAAAGATGCGGTGGGGTAATGATAGAAGACCCTAAAGATTTCTTATTCCAAGAAAAAAATGAATTAGATTGGGATTATGTGGAAGAAGAAGTATTCAATAAAAGCAATCAAGATGGGGTATTAATAAAAACATATATACCAGAAGAAAGAAATGTATTAGAGCTTGTTGAAACTATAAAAGCTAAAATATCGCTATTACCAGATTGTGGTCTTGATATAGGAGAGGGTAGTGTATCTCTAAGTAATGTTAATGAATCAGACTGGGCAAACGAGTGGAAAAAATACTATAAGCCAACAAAAATAGGTCAAAAAATAGTAGTAAAACCTACTTGGGAAGATTATGAAGTTAAAGAAGGTGATTTAGTAATAGAACTAGATCCAGGGATGGCTTTCGGTACGGGAACTCACGAAACAACTTCTATGTGTATAAGAGAATTAGAAAAATATGTAGATGGTACTAAAAGAGTATTTGATATAGGATGCGGAAGTGGAATACTAGCTATAGCTGCGGCTAAACTTGGTGCAAAAGAAGTTATTGCAGGAGATTTAGATGAAGTTGCTGTTAAAGTTTCAAAAGAAAACTGTGAATTAAATAATGTAAGTGACAAAGTTATTGTAAAACACGGAAGTTTATTTGAAGTTGTAGAAGGAAAAGCAGATGTAATCGTAGCTAATATAATAGCAGATATAATAAAAATATTAGCTAATGATGTAAGCAAATTCTTAAGCGAAGATGGTGTATTTATATCATCAGGAATAATTCATGCTAAAATAGATGAAGTAGTTGAATCTCTAGAACAAAATGGATTTGAAATAGTTGAAATAGTAAAACTTGGTGAGTGGTCAGCTATAGTATCTAAACTTAAGTAGGTGAAATTATGGATAGATTTTTTACACCTAAAAGCAACATAAACTTAGAACAAAATACTTGTATTATTGAAGGTGAAGATGTTAAACATATTTCAAGAGTCCTTAGATGTAAAGAAAATGATAAGCTTGAAGTATGTGATATGGATAATAATGAGTATATTTGTGAAATAAGAGAAATAAACAAAGACAATATATTATTAGACATAATTGAAAAAGTAAATATAAAACGTGAATCAAGTCTAAAGGTTAAGCTATATCAAGGTATGCCTAAAGGAACTAAAATGGAGTTAATACTTCAAAAACTAACAGAAATAGGTGTAGATGAAATAGTTTTAGTACAAACTAAAAGAAGTGTAACTAAAATTGACAACAAAAAAGAAGATAAAAAAATTGAAAGATGGGAAAGAATCATTTATGAAGCTGCTAAGCAAAGTAAAAGAGGAAAAATACCAACTTTAAGAGGAGTATTATCATTTAAAGAAGCATTAAAAGATATGGAAAATAATGATTTAAATCTTTGTCCATATGAAAATGAAAGAACTATTTCAATAAAAGAATGTTTAAAAGATGTAAATGCAAATACTATTGGAATTTTTGTTGGACCTGAGGGTGGATTTGAAGAAGATGAAATAGAAAAAATTCAAGATATGGATGGAAAAGTAGTTTCTCTAGGACCTAGAATACTTAGAACGGAAACAGCATCTGTAGTTGCTTCATCAATAGTTTTATATGAACTAAGTGACTTAGGAGGAAATATATAATGAAAAAAGTGGCTTTTTATACTTTAGGTTGTAAAGTAAACCAATACGAAACAGAAGCTATGCTTGAAATGTTTGAAAAAGAAGGATATGAGCAAGTTAGCAATGAAGATTATGCAGATGTTTATGTTATAAACACTTGTACAGTAACTCATATGAGTGATAGAAAATCTCGTCAATATGTAAGAAGAATGAGAAAGAAAAATCCAGATGCTATAATAGCAGTTGTTGGATGTTACTCTCAAGTATCTCCAGAAGAAATACTTGAAATAGAAGAAGTTAATTTAGTAATGGGAACTAACGAAAGAAGAACTATAGTTAATGAAATTAAGAAATTAGAAGCATTAGAAGGTGAAAAGAAAGCTTCTACAGTTGATGATATAATGAAGGTTAGAGCTTTCGAAGAAATAGAGATAAGCCAGTCTAACGGAAGAACTAGAGCATTTATGAAAATACAAGATGGATGCGATAGATTCTGTACTTACTGTATAATACCTTATGCTAGAGGTGGAAAAGTAAGAAGTAGAGATATGGAAAGTATAATCAATGAAGCTAAAACTTTAGCTGAAAATGGATACGAAGAAGTAGTACTTACAGGTATACATGTTGCATCTTATGGTAAAGATTTAAGAGAAGAGAATGTAACTCTATTAGATGTAATTAAAAAAATAAATGAAATAGATGGAATAAAAAGAATAAGAACAAGTTCTGTTGAACCTATATTATTTACGGATGAATTTGTAAATGAAGTTTCAAAAATGGAAAAAGTAATGCCTCATTATCATTTGTCACTACAAAGTGGATGTGATGAAACTTTAAAAAGAATGAACAGAAGATATACTACAGCGGAATATAAGACAATAGTTGATAAATTAAGAGAAGCAATACCAAATGTGGCAATAACTACAGATGTTATAGTAGGATTCCCAGGTGAAACAGAAGAAGAGTTCAACGAAACTTATAATTTCTTAAAAGATATTGAATTAGCACAAATGCATATATTTAAATATTCACCTAGAAAAGGAACTAAAGCTGCTGATATGGAAAATCAAGTTTCTCCGCAAATTAAGCACGAAAGAAGTGAAAAACTGATACAGTTAAATAAAGAAAACTTTGAAAGATTTGCCTCTAAAATGATTGGTAAAGAGTTTGACGTATTATTTGAACAATTAGTTGGAGAAAATAGATATGAAGGATTAACTCCTAATTATTTAAAAACTTTTGTAAATTGTGATGAGGATATTTGTGGTAAAATATTAAAAGTAAAAATAACAGAAGTTAAAGATGAATACGTAGAAGGAATCTTAGTATAAGATGTAGAATTTTAGCTATATAATTTGATAGTTAGGAGGTGTAAGGAATGGATTGTTTATTTTGTAAAATAATAAATGGAGATATACCATGTAGCAAAGTTTATGAAGATGATAAAGTATTAGCTTTTAATGATATAAACCCTGTAGCTCCATATCATATATTAGTTGTACCTAAAAAACATTATGATAGTATAGCTGATGTTTCAGAAAAAGAAATGGAAATTGTTGCACACATTCACTCAGTTATAAATAAAATAGCTATAGATAAAGGATTTAGTGATGCTGGATTTAGAATAATTAATAATTGTGGAAGTGACGGAGGTCAAGAAGTTAAGCACCTTCATTATCATGTATTAGCAGGTAAAAAATTACCTAATTATGAAGCTAATGAAAAATAAGATTTTTTTATAAAGATTTTAAAATTATAAATAATTAAATACTTGATAAAAGTTTGATTTTAGTTTATAATAAACAAAGTGTGAGGTTGTAATGCAGTGATGCAGATATAATCAAATTACAGTCCCAGCATAATTCGCGAAATCGGAGGGAGGGAAAAAGAATGTCAGAAGTAAGAGTAAGAGAAAACGAATCATTAGACAGCGCTTTAAGAAGATTTAAACGTCAATGTGCAATGTCTGGCATAATGTCAGAAGTAAGAAAAAGAGAGCACTATGATAAACCAAGTGTTAAACGTAAGAAAAAAGCTGAAGCAGCTAGAAGAAAAAACGCTAAAAGATAGTAAATAGAAGTAAAGAGGTGAGGGGAATGTCCCTTAAACAAAAGTTACAAGAAGATCTAAAATCTTCTATGAAAAATAAAGATGCTATTAAGAAATCTGTGATAACTCTTATTAGATCTTCTATTAAACAATATGAAGTTGATAATAGAGTTGAATTACAAGATGATGAAATAGTAGATCTTATTGCTAAGCAATTAAAACAAACTAGAGATTCTCGTGAAGAGTTTGCAAAAGCTGGAAGAGATGATTTAGTTAGTAAAGCAGAAGCAGAAATAGAAGTTTTAAAAGAGTACCTACCTCAACAATTAAGCGAAGAAGAATTAAATGAAATTGTAATTTCTACTATATCTGAAGTAGGAGCTACTTCTATGAAAGATATGAAAAAAATTATGACATCAATTATGCCTAAAGTAAAAGGTAGAGCTGATGGAAAACTAATAAATGAGTTAGTAAAGAAAAATTTACAATAGATAAAAACCTAGAGAGTAATCTCTAGGTTTTTTTATGTTGTTAAAATTGTAATTAATAAATAATCATAAACAATTAACCTTGTACATACTTATTAAATAGGAATAATAAGTGAAAGTGAGGGAAGAGATTGATTATATCTGTAAAGGAAATTAAAAAATATATTTTCTCTGTATTAATACCATTACTTATTGGATATCTAAGTAATATCTTAGCAAAGATTATATCTGGAGTTGATACAACTACATATTATCATGAATTAATTAAACCAGGATTTGCACCTTCAGGAATAATATTTCCCATAGTGTGGACCATATTATTTATACTTATGGGTACATCTTCTTACATAATATTATCACAAAGGAAAAATGAATTAAAAACTAAAGACGCTATGTTTTATTATTGGTTACAACTTGCGTTAAATTTTTTATGGTCAATACTATTTTTCGGATTACAACTTAGATTAACTGCATTAATAGATTTAATTTTATTGCTTGTTTTTTTAGTAATAATGGTCTATAAATTTTATAAAATAAAACCAATAGCAGCCTACTTGAATATACCTTATATATTATGGTTAATTTATGCAGGTGTACTTAATTATTTTGTGTGGCTTATCAATAAATAGAATTCTAAATATGTAAAAAATACTGAGAGTACTCTCAGTATTTTTTGTATAAGGATATAAAAATCTAAAGAATATAAAAAATCATGAAATTTTAAGAATGCATAATAATAGAATATACAAGGGGAGGGGATTTTCATGATAGAAGTATCACCAGATTTAAAAGTAACACAACCTACAGTTACTTTAATAAGCAATACCTTTGTAAAGATAGAAAACTATTTATCTATTATAACTTATGATACTAATTTAATTAAGATAAAGACTAAAGCAAAAACAGTAAAAATTACTGGAGATAAGCTTTTATTAAAATATATAGAATCAGAAGAAATTGGTATAAAAGGGCTTATATATTCCCTAGAGTATATTGATTAGGAGGAGATAAGAGTGATAAGTTTCATAAGAGGATATTATACAGTAACTGTAGAAGGATTAGATACAGAAAGTTTTTTAAATTACCTTATAAGAAATAAAATATATGTTTACAATGTAAATAGGATGGAAAAAAGTAAAATACAGTTTAACATTGATAGAAATAATTATAAAAAATTAAAAAAAATTCATAGGAGTAATAAATTTAAAATTAAAGTTAAAAAACAGACAGGCATACCTTTCATAGCCAAAAGGATATATACCTATAGAGGAATGGTTATTTGTGCCATAATATCTTTGATTATTTTGATGTCAACTTCACAATTTGTTACAGATGTTTATATAACAGCTCCAGAAGGAATAGATAAAACGGCTCTAAAAAAAGAGCTTTACATACAAGGTGTTAAACCAGGAGTTTATAAAAAAAGTATAGATAGAAAAATAGTTAGAGAAAATATAATGGGGAAATTTAAACAAATTGCCTATGTATCCATAAATGTCAAGGGAACAAACATATTTGTTAATATAACTAAAAAAGATGAAAGTCAAAATTCAGATGAAAACTCCAATTATTGTAATATTATAGCTCAAAAAGATGGTATAATAGAAAAGATAGTTCCTAGAAGTGGTGAAGCAATTGTTCAAGAAGGCGATATAGTAAAAAAGGGTGATGTACTTATTAATGGAGCAAATACAACAGCTCAACCAGAAGTTTGGGCAATGACTTTTTATGAAGCAAAAAAAACTTCAAATTACATAGATATTAAAAACCAAAGAACTGGAAATAAGAAAAATGTTTATACCATAAGTTTCTATGATAAAAAATATAAAATATTGAGAAACATAAAATATAGGGATTATGAAATTGAAAATAATATCAAAGAATTAAGAATAGGAGATTATACATTTCCTGTAAAAATAACTGTAAGTACATTTTATGAAGTAAAAAAAGTTGAAAATAAAATAGATGTTGAAAAATTAAAAAAAGAATTATCATCAAAGGTATTAAAGCAATTAGAATATACCATACCTGTATCAGCAAGGATATTAGATGTAAAAGATAAATATAATGTGGACAAAAGTATGATAGAATATGTAGTGACAGTAACTACAAAAGAAGATATAGCAAAATTAGACATACTAACTAAAAGTGAAGCTGAAGCAATAATTAAATCAAATATAGAGAAAAAAAATCAAGAAGATGGAGAACAAAAAATTTCTAACCCTGAGAAAAGACCAATTAATGATATAAGAAATGAGTTTAAAGAAGATATAAAAAGTAATACTGATGATAAGTCGAATTAATAAATTTTAAGTCACTTTAAGGAGGAATATTTTAATTGATAATTCAAAAAAAATTTATAGTATCAGAAAAAACATTTGAGAGAGAACTATTTGGTAATTTTGATGAGAATATAAAATTAATAGAAAATTCTCTAAGTATAGATGTGATACTTAGAGAAGGCAATATTGTTTTAATGGGGGAAGAAAAAAATGTAGACTTGGCCCTTAGATTGATGAATGAGCTACATGATACAGTATTAAAAGGAAAATCTTTAGACAAACAAAGTATAACTTACTCTTTATCATTATTATTAGAAGGCAGTGAACAAAAGATAAAAGAGTTAGAGGATGTAATAATTTTAACTAAAAAAGGAACTCCTGTACAACCCAAAACTTTAGGTCAAAAAGAATATGTAGATTTAATTAGAAATAATGATATAACTTTTGGCATTGGTCCAGCAGGTACAGGAAAAACTTATTTGGCAGTGGCTATGGCAGTGAAAGCTTTTAAAAATGATGAAGTAAGTAGAATAATTCTTACTAGACCTGCAGTAGAAGCTGGAGAGAGTTTAGGATTTTTACCTGGAGATATGAAGGATAAAGTAGATCCATATTTAAGACCTTTATATGATGCATTATTTGATATGCTTGGTGCAGATAGATTTAATAAATACTTAGAAAGAGGTACAATAGAAGTTGCACCTTTAGCATTTATGAGAGGTAGAACTTTAGATAATGCTTTTATAATTTTAGATGAGGCTCAAAATACTACACCAGAGCAAATGAAAATGTTCTTAACTAGACTTGGATTTGGCTCTAAGGCTGTAGTTACAGGAGATATAACTCAGACAGACCTTCCAAATAATAAAAAAAGTGGTCTAGTTCAAGCTACAAAAATACTACAAGATGTAAGTGGAATAGGAATTAAAACATTAAGTGAGAAAGACGTAGTAAGACATGAGTTAGTTCAAAGAATTATAAGAGCTTATGAAAAATTTGAAAAAAAAGAAGAGTATAATAGAAATAAAAAGCAAGAACTTAAATCTAAAGATAAAAGTTCAAAAAATTAAGACAGTAGAGGGTGGAACAATGGAATTAATAATAGACAATAGACAAGACAAACTAGAAATAAATGAAGAATTAATAGAAAAAATAAAAGACATTATATCTGAATGTTTAGATTATGAAGGATATGATGATGATTATGAAGTGAGTTTATCATTTGTTGATAATAAAGAAATACATCAATTAAATAGAGATTTTAGAGGCGTGAACAGACCTACAGATGTATTATCATTTCCTCTTTTAGTAGAAGATGAATTTGGAGTAGACTTTGGAGAAGAATCATTAGGAGATATAGTAATATCTTTAGAAAGAGCTTTTGAACAAAGTAGAGAATATAACCATAGTTTTGAAAGAGAAGTGTGCTTTTTAGTATGTCATAGCATGTTCCATCTTTTAGGATACGATCATGATACAGATGAAAACACGAGAGAAATGAGAGAAAAGGAAGAACATATTTTAAATAAGCTTGGTATAACAAGGGAGTAATTTTATGAAAGATAAAAAAACTCGCCCCAATATTATAGAAGCATTTAATGCAGCTATTCAGGGTATCATATATACATTTAAGTATGAAAGAAATATGAAAATACATTATTTAATAGCAGTGGCAGTATTAATTGTAAGTTTGCGTTTTAATTTAAATAAATTAGAAATGATGATATTGATTTTATCAATATCATTAGTCATAGTAGCGGAAATGTTCAATACTGCCATAGAAAATACAGTAGATTTAGTTACAGATAAATATCATAGGCTTGCTAAAATAGCAAAAGACGTAGCTGCAGGAGGTGTATTAATATCAGCATTAAATGCAGTGGCAGTTGGTTATTTAATATTTTATGATAAATTTACAGATTTATCGAATTCATTGATTTTTACTATAAGGAAATCAGAGCCACATGTAACTTTAATATGTATTGTATTGGTATTAATTTGTGTTGTTGTAGTAAAAGCCTTGACCTCAACAGGAACACCACTAAAAGGTGGTATGCCAAGTGGCCATGCGGCCCTTGCATTTGCTCTTGCAACAGCAATTACCATGTTAATTGAAAGACCTGTAGCATCAGCACTTGCTTATATTATGGCAATACTAGTTGCTCAAAGTAGAATAGAAGGAAAAATTCATACATTTTGGGAAACAGTTGCGGGAGGATTATTGGGAATTTTAGTAGCTATGTTAGTTTTCCAATTAAAAATAATTAACTTTTACTAAAATGTGTTATAATATTAGATATTTATTTAATTTATATAAAAAATATTGAATAAATAAATTAATATATAGACATAGGAAAAAATCAACAATAACATAAACAAAGAAACAGTTAGGAGAGTCATACATGTTTAAATCAGGATTTGTAAGTATAATAGGTAGACCAAATGTTGGTAAATCTACATTAATGAATAACGTAGTAGGAGAAAAAATCGCTATAATGAGTGATAAACCTCAAACAACAAGGAATACAATACAAGCAGTTTATACAAATGAAGAAATGCAAATAGTATTCTTAGATACACCAGGAATTCATAAGCCTAAAACAAAATTAGGAGAGTTCATGGTAACTCAAGCAACAGATGCATTTAAGAATGTAGATGTTGTATTATATGTTGTAGACGAATCTAAAAAAATAGGACCAGGGGATAGAATGATTATAGAAGATTTAAGAAATATAAAAACTCCTGTAATATTAGTTATAAATAAAATGGATCAAATAGAAGAAGCTGACTTATTTAAATTAATGGAAATGTATAATAGCGAGGGAATATTCAAAGGAATAGTACCTATATCAGCGTTAAAAGGAAGAAATGTAAAAGAATTAATGAAAGTAATAGGCAACTATCTTGAAGAAGGTCCAAAATACTTCCCAGATTATATGATAACAGACCAACCAGAAAGAGTTCTAGTGGCTGAATTAATAAGGGAAAAAGTACTTCATTATGTACATGATGAAGTTCCACATGGTGTAGCTGTTGAGATAGAAAGAATGAAGTTTAGAGAAGATAAAAATATAGTGGATATTTCAGCTGTCATTTGTTGCGAAAGATCTTCTCATAAGGGTATAATTATAGGAAAGAACGGAAGAAAACTAAAAGGAATAGGAAAAGCGGCAAGGGAAGATGTGGAATTACTTTTAGGAACAAAAGCAAATCTTCAGTTATGGGTAAAAGTTAAAGAAAATTGGAGAAATTCACAAAATTACATAAGTAATTTTGGGTACAATGATAAATAAAGGTGGATTATATGGATAAGAAACAAGAAGATTCCAGGGAATTGTTAAGAGATGTCATATCCTTACTTGAAAATAATAAATTATTAGATCTAAGAGAACTATTAGAAGAATATCATATTATGGATATCTTTGATGTTATGGAAAACTTAGATGAAGATATGAAAATAAAGTTATTTGAAGTATTACCAATAGACATGTCGGCTTCTATTTTAGAAGAAAGTGGACCAGAATTTTTTAGATCAATATTATCTAATATAGATCAAGAGCATGGACAAAATATATTAGAACAAATGTCATTAGATGATTTAACTGATATATTAAGTGAAATAGATGAAGATGAAAGACATAGAATAATGAATCTATTAAGCAAGGAAGATGCTGATGATGTTAAAGAATTATTAGTATATGATGAAGATTCTGCTGGTGGGATAATGACTACTGGATATATTGAAATAAATAAAAATATGACTGCAAAAGAAGCAATAGACCATATGAGAGAAAATGCTTTAGATGCAGAGACAATATATTATATTTATGTAGTAGACAATGATGAAAAACTAGTAGGTGTTTTATCTCTTAGAGAATTAATAACAGCTAGAGATTCTGTCATAGTTGAAGATTTGATGAGTGAAAATATCATATCAATAGATGTGGATGAAGATAGAGAAGAGGCGGTTAGACTAGTTTCAAAATACGATTTAATTGCCATACCAGTTATAGATAAAAATGGAGTATTAAAAGGAATCATAACAGTCGATGATATAATAGATGTTATGGAAGAAGAGGCCAGCGAAGATTTATATAAATTAGCAGGCTCTTCAGAACATGAAAGAGATGTTGCAGAAAATCAAAATGCTACACAGTTTCAACAAGTTACCTCATCTGTTAGAGCAAGAATTCCGTGGTTAATTATAATACTGATTATGGGATTATTATCAACTATTCTTTTAACAAAACTGAATTTTATTGGATACAATTCAATTTACGTAAAGATACTAATCTTTTTACCGGTAATTTTATGCTTAGGTGGAGGTATAGGTATGCAATCTTCATCTATAACAATTATGACTTTATCTAACAAAGATGTAGTATCTACAAATAATATTTTAAAAGAAGTTTTAGTTGGATTAATAACAGGTACAGTTTGTGGGCTAATAGGTGGGATAGGAACTTATATAATAATAAACGACAATAAGGTTGCTTTATTAGTAGGAGTATCTATATTAATAAATATGATATTTGGAGCAACTATAGGAGCCTTTGTACCAAATTTATTGAAAAAATTAGATATTGATACCTCAATAGTATCTGCACCTCTAGTATCTGTTATTCTAGATTTTATAGGAATTTGTATATTCTTCTTAATTACAACTAGCTTTTTGTAAAAAATTACTTATAAAACTTGTGAATTATTTGTCTTCTTCTTACAAAATATATTAAAAAACTCTGTAAGAAGGGGGCAATAATATGCATAATATATGTTGGCAATTCTTTAAAAAAAGTGGAAGTATAGAAGCTTATTTGTATATAAATAATCGCCAAGCATTACTTAAAGATAAAGAAAAAGGGAGATAAGTAATGGTAATAATAAATACCCAGGGTATAGTACTTAAATCAGTACCTTATAAAGAAAATGACCTAATATTAACTATATTTAGTAGAAAACTGGGAAAAGTATCGGTAATAGCTAGAGGAGCTAAGAAAAGTAAAAGTTCTTTATTATCATCTTCTCAAATATTTGCATATTCAAACTTTACTCTAAAAAGAGAAGGAAATATGTATAGAGTAACTCAAAGTGAAATTATAAAAAGTTTTTATAATTTATCCTACGATTTTGAAGCATTTTCTTATGCAACGTATATACTAAAATTAATTGATAGTTTTATGATAGAAAATCAGCCTAATAATAGACTATTTATATTACTTGCTCAATCTCTTTATTTATTTTGTGAAGAAGATATAGATATGGAATATGTTTCACTATGTTTTAAGCTTAAGTTTTTAGAATATATAGGATTTAAACCAATAGTTAATACATGTGTTAGTTGTTATAACAAAGATTTTAAAAACCCTGTTTTTAATGTATATGAAGGTGGGATATTATGTGAAAAATGTAGTGAACATTTTGAACATAACTTAAAAATAAATATAACTACTACAAAATTAATGGATTATATATTAAAAAATGACGTATTAATATGCTCAAAAGCTAAAGTATCTAAATATTTAATAAATGAATTGAGCAGAATCTTAAAAATCTATATGAATGAATATTTAGGAAAGATAAATGAGAAATCATTAAATCTATTAAAAAGTCTAAATAAAAAGGGAGTGGAATAAATGAGTAAAATAACTATAGAAGCTATTGACCAAGTTATGGAGAGAGTTCCAGGAGTAACTTATGCTGAAGTTAAGGAAGCTCTAATTAAATGTGATGGAGATGTGGTTGACGCTATAATTTTACTACAAAATAATTCTACAAATGAAGAAAATATTAAAAGCAAAAAAACTTTTGAGGATGTATTTGGAAAAGACTCTGAACAAATAAAAGAAGAAATTACAGAATTAATAAGAAAAAGCAACGTAATACGTATAGTTATTGAAAAAAATGGAAAAATAATAATGAATATACCTATTACAGCTGGAGTTGTAGGAGTAGTATTTGCACCTATTTTAACATTAATAGGTTTATCAGCATCAGTACTTGCAAAATACAGAATAAAAATTGAAAATGAAGATGAAGGCACAATAGTTGATTTAGGTGAATTTAGTGAAGAAAAACTGAACATAATTAAAGATATGATAAGTTCAACTGCTAAAGATGTTAAAGAGGCTGTTGATAAGAAAAACAAAAATACAGAAGATAAAAATGAATCAGATAATGACGATGTTATAATTAACCTTAATAAAGATGATTACAGAGAAAAAAAGGATGAAGAATAATAAATAATAGTCTAGTTTATTGACAAATTTTTTATGTTTTGTTATTCTTACAAATATAAACGAAGTATTAGGGAGGCCTTTCGTGGATGCGGAAGGCCTTATTGCATAAATGATTAAATAATTAATTAGGAGGTATTACTATGAATTTTCAAGATATGATACTAGCACTTCAAAGTTACTGGTCTAAACAAGGGTGTATCATGATGCAACCTTATGATGTGGAAAAAGGTGCAGGAACTATGAACCCAAACACTATCTTAAGATCATTAGGTCCGGAGCCTTGGAGTGTTTGCTATGTAGAACCATCAAGAAGACCTGCAGATGGTAGATATGGTGAAAACCCAAATAGATTATATCAACATCACCAATTCCAAGTTATATTAAAGCCATCGCCAGATAATATACAAGAATTATACTTAAAAAGTTTAGAAGCTATAGGTATAAACCCATTAGAACATGATATAAGATTTGTTGAAGATAACTGGGAATCAACTACAGTTGGTGCTTGGGGACTTGGATGGGAAGTATGGTTAGATGGTATGGAAGTTACTCAGTTTACTTATTTCCAACAAGTTGGTGGTATAGAATGTGAGTTAGAAACTGGTGAAATAACTTACGGTTTAGAAAGACTTGCAATGTACATACAAGATGTTGACAGTGTATATGATTTAAAATGGAATGATAACATAACTTACGGAGATGTTTTCAAACAAGCTGAATTCGAAAATAGTACATATTCATTTGATGAATGTGATGCGGATATGTTATTTAACTTATTTGATACATATGAAAAAGAAGCATTAAGAATAATAGACAGAGGACTAGTAGTTCCTGCTTATGACTATGTATTAAAATGCTCTCATACATTTAATACATTAGATGCAAGAGGTGCTATAGGTGTTAGTCAAAGAGCTTCATTTATAGGTAGAGTTAGAAATATGTCAAAAGCAGTAGCTGAACTTTATGTAAAACAAAGAGAAGAAATGGGATATCCACTGTTAAAGGAAGGTGACAAATAATGAATAATTACCTTTTATTAGAGATTGGGGTAGAAGAATTACCATCAAGATTTGGACAAACTACATTAGATCAAATAGAAAATAATTTAAGTAAATTATTAAAAGAAGAAAGAATAAACTTTGATAATATAGAAAAATATGCAACACCAAGAAGGTTAACTTTTGTTATAAAAAACTTAGCTGATAAAGCTACTGATTTAGAAGAAGAAGTTAAAGGTCCTGCTAAGAAAATAGCAGTAGATGCTGATGGAAACTTCACAAAACCTGCTCTTGGATTTATGAAAAGTAAAGGGTTAGACCCAGAAAATGTATACTTTAAACAACTAGGTAATGCTGAATATCTATTTGGTACTATCAAACAAGAAGGTAAGCATACTAGTGAAGTATTAAAAAATATAGTTCCAGAAGCTATAAAAAATGTTACATTCCCAAAAGCTATGCGTTGGGGTGGAAAAAATATGAGATTTGCTAGACCTATTAGATGGATGGTAGCTTTATTAAATAATGAAGTTTTAGATATAGACTTAGAAGGTATAAAATCATCAAATATAACTAGAGGTCACAGATTCTTAGGAGAAAAAGAATTTGAAGTAAATTCTGTAGAAGAATACTTTGAAAAATTAGATAAAAACTTTGTAGTGTTAGACCAACATAAGAGAAAAGAAATGATAAGAGAGCAAGCTATTGAAGTTGCTAAATCTTTAGGTGGAGAAGTTGAACTAGATGAAGATTTATTAGAAGAAATAACATTCTTAGTAGAGTATCCAACTGCTTTCTATGGTGAATTCGATGAAGAATATGTTAAACTTCCAAAAGAAGTCGTAACTACACCAATGAAAGAACACCAAAGATATTTCCCAGTATTAAAAGATGGTAAAT
>JALFMW010000064.1 GCA_022782605.1 Clostridium sp.
AAAAAAACTTATCGTACCATAATAGGTTAAGTGGTTGTCCTATTTAACTGGTCTTTAGTTTAACGGTAAAATAATAGTCTCCAAAACTATAGATATTGGTTCGACTCCAATAAGATCAGCAAGTTGCTTTTCATTTTTATTACTAACTCAAGGGGTTATAGTATAATGTTATACAATATAACCCCTTATTTTTAGATTATTAAATTATGGAAAATTTATCATTAGAAGATAAATATAAAGAACTTAAAAAATTAGCATATAATATGTATATAGCTGCTAAATATATAAACACTGATGCTAGTGAATTAAAGAAAGCAATGAATGCTTTTTATGAATTCATTAACTTCAAAGAAAGTTAAATATCTATTTTTTTGTTGTTTTTAAAGTATCATATAATGTACCTTAAATCTAATGAGTGTTATCAGTTATCAAATTCCTAATTAAAATCTTTCATTTCTGTTTATTTTTTATTGTTTTGTAATGCATAATGTTTAAATCATTATATGATACTTTTTTTATTTTTATTATTAATTTTAAATAACAATAATTATGGCAAAGAAAAAACAAGATACCTTAAATAAAGGTATTTCAAATTTTGAAGAGGATTTATTGTGGACTTCATTAAGATACTGCATAGGAACTCATTCTTATATGTTAAGTTTTGCATATGATATTGCTAAAAATCTTTATTATAAACTCAGTGATAACCAAAAAAGAAAACATTCTAAAGAAATACGAAAGGAAATTTATAGAAAATTTAATTTTGGTAGATTTCATATTGACATACATAGAGTAACGAGTGAAGATCCTCTTAATGTAATACAAGTCATTATGGATTTTATTAAAGAATATAACATTAATTCCTATAAAGAACTTAATAAATATAACAGTATTGAGTATGATGCAAATTCTAAGAAATTCATAAACTCTTCTTCTCTTTCTACTCCTATTGAACCTTCTTATTACCCACTTTCCTATATGGAAATAAATGATTTTATTGTATGGGAAACTTTAGCAAGTTTATTAGATATAGATAATCATAAGGTTATAAAGTTAAAGAGTGGGGAGGAAGTAGAAGCGTTTAAAACTTTTATGACTAAAAAAGTACCTTTAGAAGATAATCCTAGATTTTATAGACAAGCAGACTTTGGTTGGGATGAAGTATGGATACCTGTAGATATGTATGTAACAAAAAGTCAATACTATTATATCCCTGAAGAAGATATTGAATGTGTAAGTTAATTTTCTGTAATAGTTTTTGTATATTTTTTAATTAATAAAGGAAAAGACTATTAGTAATTAAAGGTAAGTATATTATTTTTCTAGATACAATAATATATGTAGATATGGGAAAAATATTTTCTCTCGCTTTAAATGAACGTATTATGTTTCGTAAGAACATATATGGTGATAAGCAACAGAATAAAAAATTATTCAGCCTTATCTCGTAAATTTTCCTTTATTATTTTGCTTCTATAGTATAAAGGTTATTATTTCTGTTTTGTAATCAGAAGATGTCAGTTCAATTCTGGCTAGAAGCTCAAACTTACTCTTTGTAATTATTTAATTATGTCATTAAGTGATCTTATTAAAGATTGGTCTAGGACTATGTCTTTAACAGGGGTAAAAGCACAACCCTTGAGTAGTCAAAGTGCTTATTCATTATCAAGTATTGGTAAAAATAAAACAATGGAAGAACTTCAAGAATTATTGATAAATAATATTCTTGATAGTATTCAAAAACAAACTACCTTTGGTAAATATCATACTATTGTAGAATTTGAACCATGGGTAACAGTAGAACAAAAAGAGGTTATTATGAATAATCTTAAAGAACTTAATTATAAGATTCTTTATAATGATTCAGATATTATCCTTATATCTTGGAAAATTAACTAATTTAATAACAACATTAATTACAACTAAAAATGACTAAAGTAGTATTAAGCATTGAGCTTCCCGGTAGACAAAAATATTCACAAAAAGAATGTGAACAAGATAAAAATAAAGAAGAAACTACCTATATGAATTTATTGGTTCATCATAAAAAAGGTAAGAACTCTTTTACTAAAAAAGAAACTATTGCAATAAGTACAGCAAAATGTATTCCTGCAAAACAAGTTATTAATCTTGATAACAGTGCTTATGAATCTATGATGGATATTAAAGAAGTTCCTTATTTTACTAATGAGCATAAATGGAAATCTTTAAGTAAGAAAAATAGATTAGAAGCTCATCTTCAAAGAATTTGTGAGTCTTTAGGTGGAATATCTTATAGTTATGAAATTTTAGATTAAAACATTATTAATTCAGAATCTATAAAATTTCATTTAATTATAAAATATAATTAAGGCATAGGGTATTTATATCCTATGCCTGTTTTTTACTAAATTTCTATGACAAGAGAAGATTTAAATAAGACTTTATTAGCATCTAATTCACACCATCATTTATTAGAATTACCTACAGGTTTTGGTAAAACTAAGTGTGCTTTAGATAAGATTAATATGCTTATAAAATCTGGTAAAATATCAACTAAACCTTCTATACTTATTCTCATTCCTAGATTAGTATTAATAGATACTTGGAGGGAAGAGATAAAGAAGTGGGGGTATAGTAATTATCTGCCTTATATAACTTTTAGCACATATATTTCTATAGATAAACATATTAAATCTTGGGATGTTTTAGTTGCAGATGAAGCACATCATTTTAGTGATAGATGTTTATTGGTTCTTAATGATGTTAATTTTAAAATTAATTACTCTATTCTTCTTTCAGCTACTGTAAAAAAGGAACAAAAAGATAATCTTTCATTAATATTTAAAGGTTTAAAAAGAATTAAAGTAGGTGTAAATCAGGCAATTAACGATAATGTTTTACCAGAACCTACAATTTTATTAATTCCTTTAACCTTAGATAATAGTATTAATAATCAAATTATTGAGAAGAAACCTAAGAAAGGCTTTAGGGCTAACTATAAAGTTATATCTTATAAAGATCAGTGGAAGGAAAAGAATTATAATAATGGTTTGAAAATACGCTGTACTCAACAAGAGTATTATAGACATATTAGTGGATTAGTAGAATGGTATAAAAATCGTTCTGGAAACAAAATATTGAGAAATCTATGGTTACATACTGCGGGTCAAAGACTTAAATGGTTAGCTGAACAAAAGCATAATGTAATCAATGAGATTTTGAACATTATAAACAAAAAACGAATTATACTATTCTGCCCATCTATTAAAGAAAGTGAATCTTTTAGTATATCTTGTATTAATAGTAAAGTAGGTAAAGATTATTTACAACATTTCAACAATAAAACAGTTGATAAAATCAGTGCTGTAGATATGATTGATGAAGGAGTTAATTTGGTTGATTGTCAAATAGGTATATTCCAAATGATTAATTCTTCAACTAGAATTCGTACACAAAGATTTGGTAGAATATTAAGACATAAAAAACCTTTTATTCTCTTTCCTTACTTCATTAATACTCGTGAACAAGAGATTATAGAAAAACTTAAAGAAGAGTACAATAATGATTTTATTAAAACAATTAAAAACATGAATGAATTAAAAGAAGTATTAAATGAATGAAGTATAATATTGATGAAAAAGTAGTAGAAGATAAGGGGATGAATATCCCTTTATTTTTTCTCATAATGGCTCTTAGACGCAAGCCTGATTTAAACAATCTTGTTAAAGAGGCATTACTGAAAGAGTATATTGTTTTTTCTCCTAATATCGGTTACATTGTTACACCTAATTGGGAAAAAGAAGTTGAAGATATTCTTTGTACTTCAGATACTACCATTCCTAAAGAAGATGATTTAATACCATTAGCTGAAAAACTAATGAGTATTTATCCTCAAGGTAGAAAACCGGGTACTCCTTATTATTGGAAAGGTAATAAGAGAGAAATAGCTTTAAAATTAAAGAGTTTCTATAAAAGATATGGTAGAAAATATACTGAAGATGAGATAGCAAATGCTACTCAAGAATATGTAGATTCTTTTAATGGTGACTATACTTTTATGAGATTATTAAAATACTTTATCTGGAAACAAGATAAAGGAACTATGGATGAGTCTTCAGAATTAGCTACTCTTATTGATAATAAAGATCAAGAGGATGTTAATAAAGAAGATTGGAATACTCAATTAAGATGAGCCTAAGAGAAAGAACTATTAAAAACCTTGAAGAAAGAAGACAAAGACTATTAGATGGTAAAATTAATAGTATTCCTTCTCCTTTTCTTAGATTCTCAGAGGATTTCATAGGTATAGAACAAAGTACTTATTACACGATAACTAGCGCGACCAAAGGTTAACTTTTATAAATCTAAGTGTTTTGTTAAAGATGTTGTAATATTATAATATTATAGTTATTTTTGTAGTAAAAGTAAAAAAAAAATAACATTTATATGAAAAATATTACAAATTAGTTTAAAGTTTCAGGTGTTTATTGTATTATTAATATAAAAAACCATAAAAGATATATAGGTAGTTCTAAAAATATTAAATATAGATTATAGTCTCATAGATCAAATCTTAGACATAATAATCATGAAAACTAGTATTTATAGAATGCTTGGAATAAATATGGCGAAGATAATTTTGATTTTTACATTATAGAAAAATGTGAAGAATCTTAGTTATTAGATAAAGAACAAAATTATATTAATGATATAAAACCAGAGTACAATCTTAATCCAATAACTCAAAAACCCCCATGTACTGAAAATTCTAGAAGAAAACAGTCAGAAACAAGAAAAAAATTATTTTCTGAAGGAAAATTAAAACCATCTTTTAAACATATTCCTACATATGTATATGATCTAGATGGAAATTTCCTTAAAGAGTATTATTCAATAAAAAGTGCATCATTGGGAGAATTTGGAAAAAATTCAGGAGCTGTTAGAAGTGCCTGTTATGGTTTAGAAAATCCATATCATAGAGTTCATAATAGACTATTTTATTTAGAAAAATTATCTAAAGTTCCAGCTTGGAATAGAGATAATATACAAAAACCTAATTCTAGAAAAACATATAATGTTAAAGAAGGTTCTACAATAAAATAGTTTAAAGGTTTAGATGAAGTAGCAAAATACTTAAAGACTACATCTAAAAATTTAAGATAGTATGTTGGTAAAAACCTGAAATATAAAAGAAAATATATGATTTATAAAAATGTGCCGTATAATTAAGTAATTAATTATATTATAACACCTGAATATCCTCGAACCCTAAGTTGGGAAACCAATATGGCAACTTGAGGAGGCATAGGCTAATTTTAATCTAAATAATTAAAATTAGATTCAGCCCAAGAGAGCAGATGCAGGTGCATCCTATTAATTATATTAAGGATGAAGACGTGCTCCAGACTACAAACAATAATAATTGGTAGGGAAACCTATAGTAGTACGGCCAAATCTCAATTTACTAGTTTTCTTTTTATTTATCATACATTATTATATGCTTATCATAATCCTGATGCTGGAATTAAAGTTACAATCTTTTATTTCCCTTTAGAGGAAACTCCTGAAAGAATTATGCAGAGATTCATGAGT
>JALFMW010000077.1 GCA_022782605.1 Clostridium sp.
TTTAGTTGATTTGCTTCCTAATCTAAAGTTATTATTAATAACTTCCATATAAGCTTCTAAAATTTCTTTTATTTCTATATCTTTTTCCCCAGTGAAATCTAATCTAAATATATTTACTCCACAATTTAATAATTCTCCTAAACTATCTAATATACAAAGTGGTTTTGAGTTGTATATTGTAGTTCTACAGAATAAATCTTGAGAAAGTCTGTATTCTTCTCCTTTAAAATCTCTAAGAGCATATCTTGATTCATTACATATTGAACATCTTTTATCTTTTTTACAATCTCTAACAACTACACCCATTGGACAGTATTCACTAATCATCATAGGAGTGTACCCATAAACAACACTTTCCACATCTATATCTGTATATAATAAAGTTTCTTCTATCTCATTCATATTAAGTTCTTGAGATATACATACTGATGTTGCTCCTTCATTTTTAAAATGATTTATTGTTTCACTATTAAATGCATTTAAATAATAATCAATATGGAACTTTTTATTTTCAAAGAAATCAATAGAACCAAGGGTTCCTATTTGAATATCTGATAAATTTAAATCTTTAATTTTATTTAATCTCTTATATTCTTTATTTCTAATAATTCTTGGAGCTGAATATATTAGTTTTTTATTCGACTTATTAGCTAATTCTAAAGCTTCTTGCATTGTTGAAACTTCTTCATAATAAATCATATCCACATCAAAGTCTAAAACTGCTTTTAATTGTTCTAAGTTTTTAACTTTTACTCTTACTTTATTTTCTTTATTTCTACTTACCTTCTGTGGATTGTATTTAATTTTTTCATTTTTATATTTTCTATTTTTTACAGGAATTCTTTCTTCACTTAATATATCAATACATTCTCTTCTCATTTGATTGATAACACTAATAGGTAAACTAACTCCATCTTCTAAATCTATTTCTAAATTTCTTAGTTCATAAGGTGTATTACCTAATTTTCTAAGTTGAGTATCAATTTTCTCCTTGCTCATAGGTACTTTTAAAGCCTTTTCTACTATAAAGTCACCTATTACAGTTGCTTCATTACCTTCTAAATCCTTAAGTTTTATTACTGGATTTTCATTTAATTTAATAGTCACTTTTCCATCTATAAAACTTTTAGCCAATTCTTTATCTTGTTTAAAAGTACTTTGAGCCTTATCTATTAATTTAGTATCAGAAGTTTTGAATATCATTTGGTTTCTTCTTGCTTCACCTATAAAGTCTATTTCTATAGTTTCACCTTTGTAACCAATATCAGTAATTTCTTTACCTTTTATAATCCTTCCGATTACTCCACCACCTAAGTTAATTCCATCACCTTTTTTAAGATTTTCTTCTAAAGCTATTTTTAATCTTTTGGCCTTTTTATTGTAATCTACTACTCTTCCTATATATAAACCTTGGTTATTTGGAACTTGAGAGTTCATAACATCTTTTCCTACTTCACCAAGTAATAATCCCTTTGTGAATTTTCTATTGAAAATAGTATATAAGTCAGCCATTATATCATGAGATACATTGACTTTTTTAGTTCTTAAATATTCATCCATAGCTTGTCTATAGTTTCCTACAACAGTTGCCACGTATTCTGGCTTTTTCATTCTTCCTTCTATTTTAAGAGAATATACTCCTGCATCAATAACTTGATTTATTTCTTCTATGGCATTTAAGTCTCTCGTACTTAATAAGTAATCACCATTTGAATCAATTTCCTCACCTGTATAAATATCTATCATAGTATATCTTTGTCTACATGGTTGAGCACATCTTCCTCTATTACCTGATCTATTTCCTATCATACTACTCATTAGACATTGACCAGAGTAACATACACATAGTGCTCCATGAACAAATACTTCTATATCAACATTTGTATTGTCGCAAATATTTTTTATTTCATCAACATTTAATTCTCTAGCTAATACAACTCTATCAAAGCCTACGCTCTCTAAATACTTAACATCTTCTAAAGAATGGGCAACCATCTGTGTACTTGCATGTAACTCAAAATCAGGAAGAAGTTTTTTTATTGTCATAGCAGCACCAATATCTTGTAATATTAATGCATCTATATTTATATCATATAAAAACTTTACATAGTCAATAAAGTCTTCTAGCTCATTTTGTTTTATAAGTGTATTTGTTGTTACAAAAACTCTTACACCTCTAACATGTGCATACTTAACTGCTTCTTTTAATTCTTCTCTATCAAAATTATTTGCAGATGCTCTTGCACTAAAGTCTTTTCCTCCAAGGTAAACTGCATCTGCACCATTTTGAACTGCTGCCTTTAAGGATTCAAATGATCCAACGGGAGCTAATAATTCCACATCTTTCATATAATACCTCCACTATTATGTCAAAAGGGTGTTTCAAAAGTTTATAACCTTTGAAACACCCCCATTGTTTTATAGAGCACCTTCTCTATCTTTAAACTTACTTTCTAATTCTGAACATCTTAGCTGTAATGAATAATTTTTATTTTGCCATTCAGATGACATTTTTGTAGCATTTTCAGCTTCTTTTATAGCTTCTTCAGCTGCTTTCTTATAACCTTCTATTTCAGCCTTGTATTTTTCCAATTCTAACTTCATCTTTTCATTAGATTGATTTAAATCTTCTATTTTTTCATTTTGTTCTTTTATCTTTAAGTCAAGTTCTTCTATTTGATAATCTTTTTCTATTATCTCTAAATCTTTTTGCTCTAATTTGCTACTTATTTGTTGAACCTCAACTTGAACTTCTCCACTAGGCTCATTAAGTCTATCTTTTAGTGCTTCAAGTTCATTGTGTAATGCTTCATTTTCATGACAACAATCAAATAACTCATCAGCAATATTTAAACATGCAACTATTGTTGTAGTAAGTGAACTTAGTTTAGGATTACCTTCTTTAACCTTATTCATCTCTCCGTCTACGTATCTTGCTACACTCTTCATTTGTTCTGGGTTTTTACCAACAATATTGTATTCAGAACCCATAATCTTCACAACTACTTTATTCATCGAACTAATCCCCCTATCAAAGATGAGTTAGTTTGATCTTAATTTTGCATCTAATTTTTCTTCTAACTCTCTTATTATATTATGGTGTACTTTATTTACATCTTCGTCTGTAAGAGTTTTATCTTTACTTCTATATGTTATAGAATATGCTATAGATTTGTATCCATCAGCTATTTGAGAACCTTTATAAACATCAAATAATTTATATCCTTCTAATATATCTTCTCCATTAGCTTTTATTATATCTTCTATTTGTTTAACTATTACTTCATCTTTTACTAGTAATGCTATATCTCTTGAAGTTGATGGATATTTTGGTAATGGATCGTATATTATAGTTCTATCTGAATTATCAAATATTAAATCTAAATCTAATTCAGCAAGATATACTCTTTGTCCTAAGTTATAGTTATCTATAACCTCTGGATGAACTTCTCCAAAAGTACCAATATATATATTATTATACATTATTGTAGCACATCTTCCTGGGTGGAATGTAGTATTATTAGTTTCTGGTATAATTTCATAATTATCAAATCCTACAGATTCTAATATTGACTCTAGTGCACCTTTTAATACGAAGAAGTCTACTTCTTTACCATACATACCAACACATAAGTGATTAGTTTCTATTGGTAAACCTTCTTGTGGAGTAAATGTGTGGCCACATTCAAATGCTAATGCACCTTCTACTTTACGAGATATATTAGTATATAAAACATTTAACATACTTGGCATCATTGTAGTTCTCATTACTGATGTATCTTCTCCAAGTGGATTTATTAATTTTATATAATCTCTTTTCTTATCATCAGCTGGTAATTTTATTTTGTCTAATGATTTCGGACTTACAAACGAATAAGTTAATATTTCATTTAACCCTATGCTTGTCGCCCTGTCTTTTATTTTATCCATGAATTTTTGTTTAGGAGTTTTAACACCAGCAGTTGCATTACCTTCTAATTGCTCAGATGGTATATTTTCAAATCCATATATTCTAGCTATTTCTTCATATATGTCAGCTTCTTGTTCTATATCTAATCTGAATGCTGGTACTTCTATAACAACTTCTTCAGCTGATTTTAAATCACATTTGAACTCTAAATCTTCTAATATTTTTACAAATCCGTCTAATGATAAATCTATGCCTATATTTTTTATTATTCTTGATGGATTTACAGTTAAAGTTTGAACTTGAGATTTAACTGGATAATCTTCTACAGTTCCTCTTAAAACTCTACCTGCTCCTAACATTTCAACTAATTGACAAGCTCTTTCAACACCTGTTATTGAAAGTTCTGTGCATATACCTTTTTCATATCTTCCTGATGCTTCAGTTCTAAGACCTAATTTTTTAGAAGTAGCTCTTATGTTATCTGCATTAAATGCTGCACCTTCAAATAATACAGCAGTAGTATTTTCAGTTATTCCTGAATCTAATCCACCCATAACACCTGCTATAGCCACTGGTTTTTGACCATCAGTTATAACAAGCATATCTTTATCTAAAGTTCTTTCAACTTCATCTAATGTAGTGAATTTTTCTCCATCTACTGCATTTCTTACAACTATTTTACCAGTAGTAAGTTCATTTAAGTCAAATGCATGTAATGGTTGACCTTGTTCTAACATTACAAAGTTTGTTATATCAACTATATTGTTTATAGGTCTAACACCAGCTTCCATAAGTCTTCTTTGCATCCAGTATGGAGATGGTCCTATTTTTACATCTTTAACTATTCTTGCAGAATATCTTGGGCAAAGCTCAGGACTTTCAACTTTTACTTCAAAGTCTATTTCCTCATCGCATGCTTTTACTTCTATTTCTGGGTAATTTAATTTTTGTCCTATAGTAACTGCTGCTTCTCTAGCTATACCTATCATTGATCTACAATCAGGTCTATTTGCAGTTAATTCAAAATCTATTATTGCATCATTTATTAAAAGGAATTCTTTTATATCTTGTCCTAATACTATGTTTTCCATATCATTTAAGATATATATTCCACCTTTACTTCTTTCATTTACGAAATGCTCATCTATACCTAATTCTTCAGCACCACATAACATTCCGTTAGATACTTCTCCTCTTAATTTACCTTTTTTAATTTTTATTCCACCAGGTAATGTAGAGTTAACTTTAGCTACTGGTACTATATCGCCTTCTAAAACATTTTTAGCTCCAGTACATATTTGTACAAGCTCTTCTTCTCCTACATTAACTTGACAAACAACTAATTTATCAGCATTTGGATGTTGTGTAATTTTTTCTATTTTACCTACTACAACATTGTTTATTTCTTCGCCTAAAAATTCTATAGTTTCAACTTTTGTTCCAGTCATAGTCATTTTATCAGCGAATTCAACTGTATCCATATCTATATTAACGTAATCTCTAATCCATTTTACAGGTACTAACATTTATTTTTCCTCCTTCTATTAGAATTGATCTAAAAATCTCATATCATTTTCAACTAATAATCTTATATCATCTATTTCGTATTTAAGCATTGCAAGTCTTTCAACACCCATACCGAAAGCAAATCCACTATAAACTTCTGGATCTATTCCACAGTTTCTAAGTACATTTGGATGAACCATACCTGCACCAAGTATTTCTATCCAACCTTCACCTTTACACATTGAACATCCTTCTCCTCCACATTTGAAGCAAGTAACATCTATTTCTGCACTTGGCTCTGTGAATGGGAAGTTATGTGGTCTGAATTTTGTTCTTGTATTACTTCCGAATAACTTTTGAACGAATAATTCTAAAGTTCCTTTGAATTGTGCCATAGTTATATCTTTACCAACTACTAATCCCTCTATTTGATGGAACATTGGTGAATGTGTTGCATCTAAAGAGTCATTTCTGAAACATCTACCTGGAGATATTATTTTTATTGGTAACTCTTGACTTCTCATAGTTCTAACTTGAACTGGAGATGTTTGAGTTCTAAGTAATAATTCATCATTGAAGTAGAATGTATCTGACATATCTCTTGATGGATGGTTTTTAGGAGCATTTAATGCGTCAAAGTTATTTTCTACTGTTTCAACTTCTGGACCTTCTGCCACTGAGAATCCTATTCCCATGAATATTTCAGTAACTTCATCTATAATTTGAGTTATTGGATGTCTTTTTCCAACTTTAAAAGTCTTTCCTGGCATAGTAACATCTATTACTTCTTCAGCAAGTCTTTTTTCTAACTCTATTTTCTTTATTTCTTCTCTTGTTTCACTTATTGCTGTTTCTATAGCTTCTCTTACTTCATTTGCTATTTTACCCATTTCTGGTCTTTCTTCAGCTGATAATTTACCCATACCTTTTAGTATTGCAGTAAGCTCACCTTTTTTACCAGAGTATTTAACTCTTAAGCTATCTAATTCTTCCATTGAAGAAGACTGTTTAATTTCACTTAAAGCTCTTTCTTTTAAGCTTATTAATTGTTCTTTCACTTTTCTTCACCCTTTCATATATTTTACGCTGTTTTAAAGTAATAAAAAAAGCCCTTCATCCCATCTAGGGACGAAAGGCTGTTATTCGCGGTACCACCCTAGTAGTTTATAAATATATAATATTAATAAACCACTCAACTAAACTTAACGCGTTCAACGTTAAAGCCTACTTATTTCTGTTCAGCTTTAATGCTCCAGAGGGAACTTCTTATAAATATTTAGTAAATACTCTCAGCAAATGTATTTTTCTCTTTCCTAAATTTAATTTATAATACTTTTCTCTATCATCACTTTTTTATATATAGTTTTTACACAATAATAACTATAACACAGATAATATTGCCATTCAACACATTAACTTAAATATTTTTTGATTTCATACATTAATATAGCACTTGATATAGCCGCATTTAGAGATTCTGCATTGCCGTAAATAGGTATTTTAACTAATATATCTGATTCATTTATTAATTCATCATTTACTCCATTAGCTTCATTTCCTATTACTAGAGCAACCTTATTTCCATAATCTGTTTCATGATAGTAATTATTTGTATTTAAATAACTAGATACTATATTAAAATCTTTTGATTTTAATTCTTTTAAACATTCTTCTTGAGTACAATGTATGATATTCATATCAAAAATGGAACCCATTGTTGATCTAATTACCTTTGGATTATAAATATCAACACATCCTTTTAGTGCAATTATTGCATCAACACCTGCTGCATCAGCCGTTCTTATTATAGTTCCCATATTTCCTGGGTCTTGTATTCTGTCCAAAATTAATACAAATCTGTCTTCACATTTTATATTATGTTCAATTTTTTTATCTTTAAACTTAATAACACCTAAAATTCCTTGAGTATTTTCCGTATCAACTAACTCTTTAAAAATTTTATTAGTAGTTTTAAATACTCTTATATTTTTTTCTTCTAATACTGTTAAAAATCTTTTATGTTCTTCTTTATCTTCAAAACTTTCATTTATAAATACATAATCTAAGTCTGCATTGCATTCTATTGCTAAAGTTAAAATTCTATATCCTTCTATTATATATTTACTTTCTTTTTGTCTATTTTTGCTTTTTAATAATGATTTCGTATATTTTACTCTTTCATTATCTTTGCTGCTTATATTTATAGGCATCTTCATATTCTCCTATTTTGAATTTTTATCTTTAGTGACAATTGCACTTATATTACTATTCTTTCCTATTACTACTAAAATACTATTTTCTTGCAATTCTTCTCCTGGAGAAGGTATAACATTTATTTTATCTCCATTTTTTACTGCTAATATCGTAATTTCATACTTAGCTCTTAAGTTTAACTCTATTAATGTTTTACCAACCCATTTATTAGGAGTTACTATTTCCATTATTGAATACTCTGGATCCAATTCTATATGATCTAATATATTATCTGATACTAAATTATGAGCAACTCTTATTCCCATATCTCTTTCTGGGAATACGACTCTATCAGCTCCTATTTTATATAAAACTTTTGCTTGTAATTCATCTTTAGCTTTGCATACAACTTGCTCTACACCCATTTCTTTAGCTATAAGTGTTGCCATTATAGAGGCTCTTATATCTGAGCCTATTGCTATTATTGCCACATCAAAATTTCCCAATCCTAATGATCTTAGAGCATATTCATCTGTAACATCTACTGCTGCAACATGAGTAACCTTATCTGATAAGTTTTGAATTATTTCTTCATTTTTATCTATAGCCATTACTTGATGGCCCAATAAATTCATAGTTGTTGCAAGAGATGAACCAAATCTTCCGCATCCTATAACTATATACTGTTTCATAAATTTCATCCTTTCAAATTTATAATTATTATCCAACTATTATCTTTCCTTCTGGATATCTAATTTTTGATTTTATTCTTGAATTTTTCGATAATAAAGCTATAAATATAGTAAGAGATCCTACCCTTCCTAGGAACATTAAGATTATTATTATTATTTTCCCAAGGTAAGTTAAAGAAGGTGTTCCTCCTATACTAAGACCTACTGTTGCATACGCTGATATTACTTCAAAACTTGATTCAAGTAATGTAAAACCTGGATTTACAATAGTCAACATTAATGTTCCAAATAATGAAATAAATACACCTATAAAGAATATCCCTAAAGATTTTTTTACAGTTGCATCACTTATTCTTCTTTGATAAACTTCTATATCTTCTTTTCCAATAATAAATGACTTAACAGTTAAAAATAAAGTCGCTATTGTTGTTGTTTTAAGACCTCCACCTGTAGATGCTGGAGATGCTCCTATAAGCATTAGGATTAACATTAAGAATAATGTACTTTCACTCAGTAACGTTAAATCTATAGTATTATATCCTGCTGTTCTAAGAGTTACTGATTGGAATAATGATGATAAAAACTTTTCTTTAATATTAAGAGTTCCTAGAGTATCCTTATTATTAAACTCTGCAATAAATATAAATAAAAATCCTATTAAAATAAGTATTCCTGTAGTATTTATAACTATCTTTGAATGAACATTTAACTTCGAATATTTCTTATTATTTATAACATCTAATAAAACTGGGAATCCGATTCCGCCAAGTATAATTAATCCACAAATAACAACGTTAATTAATGTGCTATCAACAAAATATGTTAAGGATGAATATTGGCCACTTACAGGTCCCATTAAATCAAATCCTGCATTACAGAATGCTGAGATTGAATGAAATATACTATACCAAATTCCTTTTCCTAATCCAAATCTCGGTATATATACCATAGATAGCAATAATGCTCCTATACCTTCTATTGCAAATGTCATCATAATTATGTATCTTGTAAGTTTTACAAGTCCTGATAAATCCACTTGATTTAAAGACTCTTGTATTAATAATCTTTCTCTTAAATTTATTCTTTTTCTGGTTAGTAAAGAAAACATGGTAGCTATTGTCATAAATCCTAGGCCTCCAGTTTGAATTAAAGTTATAATTACAAATTGGCCAAATTCACTCCAATATGTACCGGTATCTACAACAACTAATCCTGTAACACATACAGCAGAAGTTGAAGTAAATAGAGCATTTAAAAATCCTATACTTTCACCTTTTTGAGTTGAAATTGGTAAATTTAATATAATTGCACCGAATAATATTAATATTCCAAATCCAATAACCATAACTCTTGCTGGTTCCATAGAATGGATTTTTGAAAATATTTTTCTTGATATGGATTTCACTTTTCTCTACCCCCTCCTTTATATATGTAATAAATTTTTAGCTATTCCTTATTATAAAATAATTGTTGCTCAATAACAATATTATACTATATTAATTAATTTAGTATCCCACTGTGTTTTCTTCTTAATCTTATTATTCTAGTTATTTTTTCATCTATACAAAAAAAGCATCTATAATAACAATAGTTATTTATAGATGCTCTAATATTCGTAATTATAAGAAATTATTAAGCTAATTTAGCTTTAGCAACTTCTACTAATTTAGCGAATCCTTGTGGATCTTGTATAGCCATTTCAGATAACATTTTTCTGTTAACTTCAACACCTGCTAATTTTAATCCGTTCATTAATCTTGAGTAAGATATTCCGTTCATTCTAGCAGCTGCGTTTATTCTTTGTATCCAAAGTTTTCTGAAATCTCTTTTCTTTAATTTTCTACCTATATAAGCATTTTTTAATGCTTTCATTACGAAGTTGTTAGCTGGTCTATATAATTTGCTTCTAGATCCTCTGAATCCTTTTGCAAGTTTTAAAACTTTTTTATGCTTTTTACGAGCATTCATAGCTCCTTTTACTCTTGCCATGTTCATGACCTCCTTTATTCTTGTCGTTGTTTATAAATTTTATCGTTATTTATCTGTTTTTAAATTATTATCAAAATCTTAGTATGGTAATAATTGTGCTATTCTTCTAGCATCACCTTCGCTAACTATAGCAGATTGTCTTAAGTTCATTTTAGTTTTTGGTGATTTTTTAGTTAATATATGACTTTTGAAAGCTTTAGCTCTCTTTAATTTACCGCTTCCAGTTTTTTTGAATCTTTTAGCAGCTCCTCTATGAGTTTTCATTTTTGCCATTATAAGTTCCTCCTCTCAGTTAATCATCTATTTTTTTGGATCTATAATTACAACCATGTTATTACCCTCGAAAGCAGGGGCTTTTGTTGGTTCTCCAAACTCTTTAACTATATCAATAAATTTAATCATAACTTCTTTACCGATATCTTTATGTCCTAGTTCTCTTCCTCTAAAACGAAGTTCAACTTTTACTTTATCTCCTTTTTTAAGGAATTTAATAGCATTATTAGCTTTTGTATTTAAATCATTAGATTCAATACCTGGTCTAAGTCTTATTTCCTTAACTGTTACTGTCTTTTGGTTTTTTCTAGCTTCTTTTTCTTTTCTAGATTGTTCATATTTGTACTTACCGTAATCCATTATCTTGCAAACAGGTGGCTTAGCATTTGGTGATATTTTTACTAAATCTAAGTTTTTACTATTTGCGATAGCTTGAGCTTCCCTAGAAGACATTATTCCTAATTGTTCTCCTGTTTCAGAAATAATTCTTAATTCCTTATCTCTTATTTGATCATTGATTGATAATTCTTTGCTAATTGTAGGACACCTCCAAATATTTTATATAAAAAATAAAAAGCGAATGATTGAATATCATCCGCTATATAAGTCAAAATTGCACTTAGTTTGTGAATACACATAAACTAAACTTATATTAACCTTACTAACCTTCGGCGTAAGGCGAGAAACGGACTTCTTCTTGTTTTTTCAATAAATTTGTTGTAGTGAAAATCACTACTCCATATAATATACTCTCTTTGCAGATATTTGTCAACTATTTTTTATAATTTTTTTATATTTTTAAAATTATAAATTTTATGTTTTTAATACACTATTTATGACAATACTCTTACTAAAAGTAATTATTTTATTTTTTTATTTTCATAATAAATTTTTACAACTTTGGAAAATATAAAGTAAATAATAATTCTATCCCCCAGAGGTGTTTAATAATGAATATTATAAATAATTTTTTAAAAAAAATCAATAATCCAGTTCCTGTATTTGCACAAACCAAACTGGAAAAAGAAAATTGCTCCGACGATCATAATAGTAGCAAGCCTAAAACAACATTCAGAGATGTTGCTGGTCTTGATGAAGTAAAAGAGGAGTTATTTGAAGTAGTTGATTTTATGAAGTCTCCAGAAAAATACATAAAAATGGGTGCCAAAATACCAAAAGGAATCTTATTCTATGGACCTCCTGGTACAGGAAAAACCCTTCTTGCTTCTGCAATTGCTGGAGAAACTGATTCTTCTTTTTTTAATGTTACTGGTTCAGAATTTGTAGAAAAATATGTAGGTGTAGGGGCTAAAAGAGTACGTACTTTATTTGAAAAAGCTAGAAAAGAAGCTCCTAGTATTATATTTATCGATGAAATAGATGCCATAGGAGCTAGAAGACATTCAGAAAGTAACAACGAAAAAGATCAAACACTAAATCAATTACTGGTTGAAATGGATGGTTTTAATAAAGATGACAATATTATAATAGTCGGTGCAACTAATAGGCTGGATTTATTAGATGAAGCTTTATTAAGACCTGGAAGATTTGATAGACATATACGTATTAATTCACCTAATTATCATAGTAGATATGAAATTCTTCAAGTTCATACAAAAAACAAACCATTAAACAAAGATGTAGATTTAAAATTACTTGCTCGAAAAACCCATGGATTTAATGGTGCACATTTAGCTAACATTGCAAATGAAGCTGCCATTTTTGCTGTGAGAGACAACTGTTCTGAAATTACAACATACCATTTTGATAAAGCTCTAGAAAGAGTTATTGCTGGGATAGAGCAAAAAAATTCTGTTTTAATTGAAAAAGAAAAGAAAATTGTTTCTTTCCATGAAGCAGGACACGCCATAGTCAGCAATATTATCAAAATATGCCCAATACAAAAAATTTCAATAGTTCCACGCGGTGAAGCTTTAGGATACGTTCTTCAATTACCTGATGAAGATAGATACATTTATACTAAAGATGAGTTAATAGGAAAAATAAAAATTCTTTTAGCTGGTAAAGCTGCTGAAGAAATCATTTTTAATCATTTATCTACTGGGGCTAAAGATGATTTAAAAAAAGTAACTGATATAGCTGATCAAATGGTTTGTGAGTATGGCATGAGTAATCTTGGATTTATGACTATAGAAGGTAATTCAAAATCATTTATGTCTGATAAAGTTCAAAAAGAAGCAAATTTAATTGTCGAAAATTGCTACAAAGAAACATTAAAATTAATTAAAGAAAATATAAATGATTTACATATTGTTGCTAATTACTTATATGATAAAGAAACTATGACATTAGAAGAATTACAGTCTTTAATACAAAAAGAACCTTGCTAATATTTATATTTTATCCTAAATAAAATATAAAAAATAACCTAAAGCATTAAAGCTTTAGGTTATTTTTATTTATATTTAATTATTCTTGAACTATATTAACTCTTTCTGCATCTTCTTTAACTACCATAGATACGAATTCATTTAAGTCCATACTTCCCATTTCACCTTTATCTCTTGATCTAACAGCAACTTGGTTTTCAGCAGCTTCTTTTTCACCTACAACTAACATGTAAGGAACTTTTTGAAGTTGAGCTTCTCTTATTTTGAATCCTATTTTTTCTGCTCTATCGTCCATTTCAACTCTTACACCTGCATCAAATAAAGCTTTTTTAACTTCATTTGCATAATCCATGTATTTATCTGATATAGGTAATATTTTAACTTGAGTTGGAGCTAACCAAACTGGGAATTTACCAGCATATTGTTCTATTAATATGCCTATGAATCTTTCTATACTTCCAAGAGCAACTCTGTGTATCATAACTGGTCTATGTTTTTCACCATCTTGTCCAACATAAGATATATCAAATCTTTGAGGTAATTGCATATCTAATTGGATAGTACCACATTGCCATGTTCTTCCTAAACAGTCTTTTAAGTGGAAGTCGATTTTTGGTCCGTAGAATGCTCCGTCACCTTCATTTAATATATAAGGTAAGTTTAATTCTTCTAAAGCTTCTCTTAAACCATTTTCAGCAGTTTCCCACTCTTCATCAGTACCCATAGAATCTTCTGGTCTAGTAGATAATTCTAAGTGATATTCAAATCCAAATGTTTTGTAAACACGGTCTATTAATTTAACAACACCTTTTATCTCATCTTTTATTTGTTCTGGTAACATGAATATATGAGCATCATCTTGAGTGAAAGCTCTAACTCTCATTAATCCATGTAGAGCACCTGATAACTCATGTCTGTGAACTCTACCAAGTTCAGCAACTCTCATAGGGAAATCTCTATAAGAATGTGGTTTTGATTGATAGTATAACATTGAACCTGGGCAGTTCATTGGTTTTATAGCGAAATCTTGTTCATCTATTTTAACTGTGTACATATTTTCTTTGTAGTGATACCAGTGACCTGAAGTTTCCCATAAATGTCTACTTAATATTATTGGAGTCTCTATTTCATAGTATCCATCTTCTCTATGTAATTCTCTCCAGTATTTTAATAAAGCATTTTTAAGTTCCATACCTTTTGGTAAGAATAATGGGAATCCTGGTCCTTCTTCTGGTATAAAGAATAATTCTAATTCTTTACCTAATTTTCTGTGATCTCTTTTCTTAGCTTCTTCTAATAAGTGTAGGTATTCTTCTAAATCTTTATTTTTTTCGAAAGATATACCATATATTCTTTGAAGCATTTTATTTTTTTCGTCTCCACGCCAGTAAGCACCTGCTACACTAAGTAATTTAACAGCTTTTACTTTTTTAGTAGATGGTAAGTGTGGTCCTCTACATAAATCAGTGAAATCACCTTGTTTGTAGAATGATATTATTTCACCTTCTGGTAATTCATTGATTAATTCTTCTTTGTATATTTCACCATTTTCTTTAGCCCATTTTAAAGCTTCTTCTTTTGGTAATTCATATCTTTCAACTTTTAAATCTTCTTTAGCTATTTTTTTCATTTCAGCTTCAAGTTTTGCAAGATCTTCCATAGTAAGTCTTTCTTCTAAATCTATGTCATAGTAGAATCCATTTTCTATACTTGGTCCTATTGCAAATTTAGCTTCTGGATATAATCTTTTTATTGCTTGTGCTAACATATGTGCTGAAGTATGTCTAAATACATCTTTACCTTCAACATCATCAAATTTAAATAAATTTAATGTACAGTCTTCTTTTACTATATAGTCAAGACCTACTACTTCATCATTTACAGATGCTGCTACAACTGCTCTTGCTAATCCTTCACTTATTGATTTAGCAATTTCTAAAACAGATAGTTCATTTTCAAATTCTCTTACTGATCCGTCTTTTAATGTAACTTTAATCATAATTATGCCTCCTATAAAATTTATATTATTTAATAATAAAAAAACTCGTCCCATAAATTTGGGACGAGTAATATTTCGTGGTTCCACCCAAGTTGATATATAATTATAATATATCCTCTTGATGACTATAAGGTAGTCAACCGAATACTTTCACATATATAATATGCTACTAAATTCTGCTCCAAGTTAGTTTTCAAATAGGATTATTTAGACGAGTTCACAGCCAAGACTCATCCTCTCTGTAAAATAATTTATCTATTTTACTTAGTCTCTTCATTGCATTATTTTCAATTAATTTTAATTATATCAGATAGATATTTATCATTCAACTATAATATATAATTAATTACTATATATTACAGTTACTTTTCCTTCAAACAATAAACTTATAACTTCTATAATGTCCTTTGATTTTTTATTATTAACTTTATCCAATATCTCTATTTTTTTAGGACACAAAGTCATAATTGCACTTATTAACATATCCTCACTATTTAAATTTTCTTCCATAGCAAGGTTTTTAATTTCTTCATTATTAAAATTTTCTATCTCCTTTCCATTTTCATCACTTAATATAAAGTGACCTTCCTTTGTAATTATAATCCTCAATAGATTCATTTTTTCTTCTTGTATATTTATAAAATATTTTAAAGAATCTAGAAACTCTTTTTTATCTCTTTTAATTAAGTGCTCTTCTAAAGCTATATCACTTAATATGGAAATATAACTTACAAAGTCTTTCATTCTAAACTTAAAAAAACCTTCTAAATTTAAATCTTTATTTTCTGTAATTAAATCACTTATCTTATTAAAAACTGTTTCTTTTATAAAATCTTGTTTCTTATCAAATAAATTTAATGCTTCTGAATATACACTACTTTTCTCATTATCATTTATATTAGTGTATGTTTTCCATATGTAATCTTTCAAATCTCTTTTTTTTATTAGACTTATTATTAAATCTGTTATATCTGAACAAAGTTCATAGTTATCTTTAACCTTAGACATATTTATATACAGACCATCTAATTTTGAGTTATAAGTTACTCTGTTAAGATAACCCTTACCATAAACAAAACTTTTTATTAATTCTATATCTTGGGGTAAAAAACTTATTTGCATAGTCTTATCTGTCATTGTATCGCCCCTTCCAAATAATTAAAAAACTTATTTTATAGCTAAATACACTCATCTTCATAACTTTATTGTCAGATTTTTTTATAAAACTTTACCCCGATAATTATATTATTGCCTATATTTATATTATTAAACAATTTTATAATTTTTATAAACAGAAATAAAAAAATACCATGAAAATCATATTTTCATGGTATTTAATATTATTATCTTTCACCTTTTTTGTAAGGATTACCTAAAGCTGATGGAGCTTTAGAGCTCTTAACAAATAGTATTAATACTATTAATGTTACTATATAAGGTATCATTGATAATAAGTTTTCATTTATTGTAAATGGTAGTGTTGGACTTCCGAAGTATACAGATAAAGCTGTTGAGAAACCAAATAATAAACAAGCTAATGCTGCCCATTGAGGTCTCCATTTTCCGAATATAACAGCTGCCATAGCTATATACCCTTGTCCTGATACTAATGTAGGTCTGAATGAAGAAACTAATGCAAGAGACATTGAAGCTCCACCAAGTCCTGCTAAGAATCCAGATATTAAAACACCACTGTATCTTACTCTAGAAACATTAATCCCTAGTGTATCTGCAGCTCCTGGATGCTCACCAACTGCTCTTATTCTAAGACCAAATTTAGTTTTATATAAAACATAGTATACTACTGCTACTAATATGAATGCTATATATACTGTAGCATAGTTATTAAATATTGTATCTAATATTCCACCAGATGGGAAAATATTAGCAAATATTCTTGGCATTTTGTTTTCCATTGGTATTGTTGGAGTTGTAGTTGCTCCATCAAATAATATTTTAGCTAAGAATAATGATAATCCTGGTGCTAAAAGGTTGATTGCAACCCCTGATATAGTGTGGTCTGCATTAAAGTTTATTGTTGCTACTGCATGTATTAATGCAAATAACATACCTGCAATACCACCGATTAAGAAAGCTATCCATGGATTTCCTGTAAAGTACCCTGCCGTAGCTCCTGCAAAAGCACCTACTGTCATCATTCCCTCAAGACCTATATTTATGATACCTGAGTTTTCAGAGAATACTCCTCCTAAAGCTGTATATATAAGGGGAGTTGAATACATTAATGTTGTACTAATTATAATAGCTAAATCTTGCATTATGCTGCGCCCCCTTTTGCTTTCTTTTCTTTCATTTTTTTGTATAATATTCTTAATCCGTTACTTAAAGCTATAAAGTAAACTATTGATCCTATAACTATATTTATTACTTCTGATGGAGCATTAACTGATTGCATTTTTATACCACCGTATTTGAATGCACCGAATAATAAACCTGAGAATATAACTCCTATAGGATTACTATTTGCTATTAAGGCTACAGCTATACCGTCAAATCCATAACCTTCTTGAGCTGCTAACACTGTAATATTATGAGTTACACCCATAACTTGTATTGCTCCTGCTATACCTGCTAACATACCAGCTATAGCCATTGATTTTAACATAGATTTTCTTACATCTATACCAGCATATTCTGCTGCATCTTTGTTATGTCCAACTGCTTTAAGCTCGAATCCTAAAGTAGTTTTGTTTAATACAAACCATATTACAAATACTAGTACTAATGATATAATCAGACCCCAGTTAACACTAGTAGCTGGTCCTACTAAACCTTTTAACCAGTTTATACTTATACTAGCACTATCTAGTATACTAACTGAAGATTCACTGTTTGGTACAGATATGAAACTATTTGATACCATAAAGTTACTGAAATAGAATGCTATCCAATTTAACATTATACAAACTATAACTTCATTTATACCGAATTTAGATTTTAAGAAACCTGCTATAGATCCCCAAACTCCACCAGCTATTGCTGCACATATCATTGTTAATGGTATATGAATTATTGCTGGTAAATCAAGACCAACTCCAACAAGCGTTGCAACTAATGCACCTACTATGAACTGACCTTCTGCACCTATATTAAATAATCCAGTTTTAAATGCAAATGCTATAGATAAACCTGTAAGAATATATGGTGTAGCTTTTATTAGAGTCCACGCAATATATTTAGGCTTACCAATTATCCCTTCTATCATTGCTCCGTACACAACGATTGGGTTTCTTCCCGAAATAGCAAGAACTATTGCTCCTACAAGTAATCCAAGAAGTATTGATAATAATGAGAATTTAACAGCATCACTTAAAAAAGGCTTCTTTTTAGCTTTTATACTATTACTCATGACTGTCACCTCCTGCCATCATCATTCCTAATTCATTTTCGTTAGTATTTTTAGCATCTACTATTCCAACTATTTTTCCTTCATATATAACTGCTATTCTATCTGATACATTCATAACTTCATCTAATTCTAACGATACTAAAAGAACTGCATTTCCAGCATCTCTTTGATCAACTAATGATTTATGAACGAACTCTATAGCACCTACGTCTAACCCTCTTGTTGGTTGAGTTGCTATTAATAATTGAGGCTCATGACTATTTTCTCTTGATGCTTCTATATTTGTAACTTCTCTACCTATTATTATTTTTTGTTGGTTACCACCAGATAATCCTCTTGCTTTTGCATTAGCATCATTTGGTCTAACATCAAATCTTTCTATTATTTCCTGAGCTTTTTTATTTATTGCTTCTGGAATTAATATTCCATTTTTAGAGAATTCAGGTTTCTTATAGTTTTGTAAAACTACGTTTTCAGCAACAGTGTAGTCTAATACTAAACCTCTTTTATGTCTATCCTCTGGTATATTTTTTATACCTTTTTGGAATATTTGTTTTGGAGTATTATTAAATACTGTTTGTCCATTTATTTCTACTATACCTGACTCAGCTTTTCTAAGACCTGTAATAGCTTCTACTAGTTCTGATTGACCATTTCCATCAATACCTGCTATACCTAGTATTTCTCCAGCTTTTACTTCTAGTGAAAGTCCATCTACTACATTTATTTTTCTACTATCTTTAACTACTAAGTTATCGATTTTTAATACTGTTGATGCTGGTTTTGCTTCTTCTTTATCAACTTTAAAGTTAACTTCTCTTCCTACCATCATCTCTGCTAGATCATTTTCTGTAACCTCAGAAACTTTTACTGTATCTATATATTTTCCTCTTCTTATTACTGTACAATGATCTGCTATAGCTTTTATTTCCTTAAGCTTGTGAGTAATTATTATTACTGATTTTCCTTGTTCTGTTAAGTTTCTTATTATATTAATAAGTTCTGTTATTTCTTGTGGAGTTAAAACAGCTGTAGGCTCATCTAGTATTAGAGTCTCGGCACCTCTGTATAATGCTTTTAAAATTTCAACTCTTTGTTGCATACCTACCGTTATATCTTCAACTTTTGCCATTGGATCAACAAAAAGACCATATTTTGATGATATTTCTTTAACATCTTCTATAGCTTTTTTAATGTCTAATGCTCCACCATTTTTTGTTGGTTCTGTTCCTAATATAATGTTTTCAGCTACTGTAAAAGGCTGTACAAGCATGAAATGTTGATGTACCATTCCTATACCTTTAGATATTGCTACATTTGGATTACTTATGTCTACTAATTCACCATTTATATAAATCTCTCCTGATGTAGGATTATATAGTCCATATAGTATATTCATAAGAGTGGATTTACCTGCTCCATTTTCTCCTAAAAGAGCATGTACTTCACCTTTATGTACAGTCAAATTAATGTTGTCATTTGCTATGAAGTCGCCGAATTTTTTTGTTATATTTCTCATTTCAACAACTTTTTGACTGTAGTCGATGATATTTTTATTCATAGCTATTTTTGTCCTCCTTGTCTGACCATATTTTAATAATACAAAACGGAATAATATATCTATATATTATCCATAAATCATCTAATCTATTTGTATAGCTAAATTAAATTTTTATGATATTATATCTATTTTTCCGTATTTATATTAAATTCTCAAACATTATTTCTATAATAAAATAACAATTTAAACATTGTTTATTTATTATAATCAATTTCTCATACAAATAAGTATTTGATTTCATCTTATAAACATTAAATAGTGTATATTTTAATGTTTATAAGTTAATTAGTGTATATTATTCATCTTAACAATTATATCATTTTATAACTTTCTTGCCAACAATAATTGATATTAATCACGAAAAAATGACATATAATATGCTATTTTTGTAAAATAAAAAAATATTCCATTAAGAAATATTTTAATAATTTCTTAATGGAATATTATATAAATATCATTCATTTAATTTTGATTATTTATTGAATTCTTTTAATTCTTTTTCATTGTTTGGAACACTTATTTTTCCATCTTTTATTTCTTTAGCTTGTTCTTCAACATACTCTAATATTTTAGCATCTACATTTTTATCTGTAGTTGGAGCTAAACCAACACCACCGTTTGCTAATGTACCATTTATAACTTCTCCACTTTTGTAATTACCGTCTACAAAATCTCTAACTAAGTTAGCAACTGCTACATCTATATTTTTCATAGCTGAAGTTAACATGTTATCTGGAGCTAAATCATACTGGTCTCTATCAACACCTACTACCATTTTACCAGCTTCTTTAGCTGCTTCTATTGAACCAGTACCACAAGCACCTGCACATGGGAATATTACATCCGCACCTTTAGATATCATTGAGTTAGCTATAGATTTTCCTAGAGCTTGATCTGAATAACTATTTGAATATTGTACTAAAACTTCTGCATCTGGGTTAGCAGCTAAAACACCAGCTTTAAATCCATATTCGAATTTATCTATAACTGGAGACTGTTGACCACCTATGAAAGCAACTTTATTAGTTTTTGTACTTTTACCAGCTATTAATCCAGCTAAGTAAGAAGATTCATTTGATTCAAAAGATAATGAAGTTATATTTTCTGGTTGTTCATCATATACTTCATCTATTAATGCAAATTGTTGATCTGGATAGTTTGTAGAAGCTTCTTTTAAAGCATCTGCTAATTTATACCCAACACCTATTATTAAGTCATATTCTTCTTCAACAAATTGTTCTATATTTGGTTTGTAGTCTGAATCTTGAGTTGATTCTAAGTAGTTAACGTAAAGTTTATCTTCACCTATTTCTTCTTTTATAGATTGTAAACCTTCCCAAGAAGATTGGTTGAATGATTCATCATGAACTCCACCAACATCTGTTATCATCCCTACTTTTATTTGTTCTCCATTAGATGCATCATCTCCATTAGATCCACATCCAACTAATATTCCCGCTGACATTATCATTGTTAATGACAACGATACTAATTTTTTGAATTTCATAAGTTCCTCCTAATAAGTATATATATTTTGTCTCTTACGTCTTTTATTTTATACTATTTTATACAATTTATCTATACTGTTTTTAACTTTTTTTACATTTTTCATCAAAATATTAGTATTTTTTCTAATTATGATATACTATTAGTAATTATTTGTTCATTATTTTTAATTTTATTAAACAGTATTTTACACAATCTTTTATATAATCTTTTATATATAAAAAAAAGAGGTTAAATAACCTCCTTTACATCTCTCTATTTTTTAAATACTAATATTCCACCTACACCAGGACCTGAGTGTGCACCAATGCATGTTCCCACTAAGAAGTATCCTATTTTTTTAGGTTTAAAAACTTCTTTGGCAATTTCAGTTAATTTTTCTCTTTCTTTTAAGTCATCACTATATCCTATGTAAATTTCTTCTTGCTCAATGTCATCTCCAAGTCTCTCTTTAACATATTCAACCATTTTGTTTAATACATTTTTCTTTCCTCTTACTTGACCAACTTGAGAAACTAATCCGTCCTTCACTTCTAATATAGGTTTTATATTTAATAAGCTACCTACAGTAGCTTTAGTTGAAGATATTCTTCCACCTTTTTTAAGGTATTCTAATGTATCTACAGAAAACATAAGAACAGATTTTTCTTTTATTTCATCTAAAGCTTTAAATACTTCTTCTATAGATTTTCCTTCTTTTATCATTTCTGCTGCTTTAACAACAAATAAACCTGCTCCAAAAGATAAACTGTAAGTATCATATATATATATTTCACCTTCAGTATCATTTTTAGCCATTATAGCACTTTGACAAGTTCCCGTAGCTGCTGATGATCCTGATATATATAGTACCTTTTTACCTTCTTTTATGTATTTCTCGAAAACTTCCTTAAATTGAGCATAAGTAGCTTGAGAAGTTTTTGGATATGCATTTTCTTCTCTTAAAATCTTATAAAATTCTTCCGGACTAATATCTATGCTATCTCTATATTCCTTTCCATCAAGTATAAGCGTTAGTGGTACTACATCTATATCATACTGTTCTAAGTATTCTTTGTTAACATCAGATAAACTATCACATATTATTTTAATATTATTCATCCTGTTAATCTCCCTTCTTTATCATTGTAATTATATTTATAATTATCTCATATCTGGATAACCAATTTGTCTTAAAGCTTCATAAACAACTATAGCAACAGAGTTTGATAAGTTTAAAGATCTTGCTCTTTCTAATTTTACCATAGGTATCCTCATACAAGTTTCTTTATTTTCTGCTAATAATGTTTCAGGTAATCCTTTTGTTTCTTTTCCAAAAACTAAAAAACAACCATCTTCAAATTTCATATCTGAATGAGCTTTATTTGTTTTAGTCGTAGAGAAGAAGTATTTTCCATCAGGGTATTTTTCAAATAATTCCTCTAAACTATCATAATATCTTATATCAGATATATCCCAATAGTCTAATCCACTTCTTTTTAGATATTTATCTTCTAATGAAAAACCTAGCGGTCTTATTAAATGCAATGTTGCACCTGTATTTGCACAAGTTCTTATTATATTACCTGTATTTTGTGGTATTTCAGGTTCTACTAATACTACGTTTATTGACATAATGTCCCTCCGTTTATACTAACTGATTTATTAATTACGCTTAATTTCAAGCAACTTCAATAATTTCCTAAATACATTATATCAGAAAATCTTTCTAATTAAAGTTGCTTTTTTATACTTCACTTTCTAAGTTCTCTTGTTCCATATATTATTATTTTATCTTGAGGTGGGTAATAACTCTCACCTATATATTCACTTTTATTTCCAAAATCATTTTTATAAACTCTATATGTTTTTACTTTATAGCCTTTTCGTCCCTCTTGTTCTATAGTTTTAACACCTAAATCATATTTTTCACTGTTTTTTCTAATAATTCTATTATTAATTTCATCTGTTATTTCAGTTATTATTTCTATATCTTGCTTATCTCTTTTATTGCCATAAATAGTACACACTATTTTATTTCCCATAACTTGATTATATATATATACAGGTGTCTTATAATTATTTTTAAATTTTAAATCAATAATGCCTCCTGATACTGTAGCATCTCGACCTTTTTCAATATAAGGACTTGGTATAGAATGATTTCTAACACTTATTATACTCATTCCAGAATATAGGGCTGCATTGTAAATAGTACTAGAAACTTGACACATACCTCCTCCTCTTCCTTTTTCAGACTTGCCATTTATTATTACAGGCGCTTCCTTTAAATATTTACTAATATTTGAATTTTGTATATTTGAGTTAAAAGAAAAAACCTCTCCTTGATTTAGTAATATATTAGTTGTTGCACTAGCTGCCAACTTAATATTAGTTGATCTATTATAATTTTGTGAATTAAAATAAGTTTCAAATCTACCTAGAACCGTATCAATCTTACTTAAATCCTCATATAAATAAACTGGTTTTATTGTTATTATAGGTATAATTTCTTCACTACAATCCATATTAACTATTTTTTCAACTAATGTATTTTTTAATTTATCTTTATTTAACTTATATCCATTTTTTTCTTTAGTTATAATTATTTGCCCATTATTTATTCTTATTGTTGCATTTTTAGGCTTTTTATAAATTTTCTTATTTAATTCCATTAAATATTTATTTAATTTTTTCTCATCATAAGTTATTCTATAGTCTAATATTATCTTTTTACCTAATCTCAAATTTCCTATAGTTTTTATATTTGAAATAATCCCTTCATTTCTTCCTATACCATATGCTGTTTCTATTAAATCATCTACATTATAATCAACATCTATATCTTCTTTTAAAAAAACATATTTATTTTCACTTAAATTCAATATAAATGAGTTGTTACTTTCAATTATTTTATTTATTTTATTTTTAGCTTCTTCTCTTGTTAAATTAGAAATATCTATGTCTCTAACATAAATGTTTTTGTGTATTTTTCCTTCAAATCCAACGGCATTACTTAAGACCACATTGTCAAAAGATACAATTAGTAATGATAATAATATTGCAATCTTAAGTTTTTTCAAGATTATCATTCCTTTCCTTGATAAAAATCACAATCATCTTTTATTGGACATAATTCACATTCTGGTTTTCTAGCCTTACACATTCTTCTTCCATGGAATATTAACACATGATGAGAGTGAGACCATCTGTGCTTCGGTATAACATCCATAAGTGCAAACTCAGTTTTCTCAGGAGTTTTTGTGTGTACAATTCCTATTCTATTTGCAACTCTAAAAACATGTGTATCTACTGCTATAGCATCCTTATTAAAAGCATTACTTAAAACCACATCAGCAGTTTTTCTTCCTACTCCAGGAAGTTTTATTAACTCTTCTAGAGTGTCTGGTACTTCACCATTATAATTTTCACATATCATTTGCGATGTTTCTTTAATTTTTTTAGCCTTGCTCTTATACAAACCACAAGTTTTTATTTCTTTCATTATTTCTTCTTCAGATAAATTTGCAAAATCGGCTGGTTCATTATATTTTTTGAAAAGTTCTCTTGTTACTATATTTACCCTAACATCAGTACATTGTGCCGATAAAATTGTCGCAATCAGCAACTCAAATGCTGTTGTATATTCTAGTTCACAACGTGCGTCTGGATAAAGTTCTTCTAATATATCTAAAATTTTATTTACATCTTTCATTTTATTTCCCCCTTATTTTATTCTTTACTTTTATTATCTATCAATTTAATCAATCTATAACAAAGTTATAATTCTCAATTTTTTGATTTTTTGTATTAAAAAAGCAAAAACCTTATAAGTTCTTGCTTTTATTATAACAATCAATTTAATTTTTCTTAACTTCTTTTGATTCATTATACTTATCTAGTTTTTCTTTTACCAAAATCTCAACATCTTTAAACATTTTATCCATCAAAATTTCAACACTTTCTTCAACATTAGTTACTGGATAAATTTTAAAGTTACCATTTTTTATGGATTCCTCCATTTCATCATTTAATATTAAATTGTCCATATTATCTTTTGGCAAAATGACTCCATATGTTTTATTGTCTAAACCTCTTTTTTTACATACATTGTAAAACCCTTCAATTTTTTCAGTTATACCTCCTACTACTTGTATATCACCCTTTTGATTTAGAGATCCTGTAACGGCAATATTTTGTTTTATAGGTACATTACTTAGAGATGATAATAGTGCGCATAATTCAGCTAATGTTGCACTGTCTCCTTCTATTCCTCCATAATTTTGTTCAAAACAAATATAAGCATTAATTGATAATGAATATTCTTGCGCAAAATGTTCTGTTAAATACCCCTGTAAAATAAGTACACTTTTATTGTGAATTGGCCCACTCATCTTTACTTCTCTTTCTATATTCACAAGTCCCCTATTTCCCATACTTGTAGTTACAGTTATTCTTGATGGTCTACCAAATGAGTACTCTCCCATGCTAAGTACAGACAGTCCATTTATTACTCCCACTCTAGAACCTTCTGTATCAATCATAATAGTATTATTTTGGATATATTCATCCATCTTATTTTCTATTTTACTTAATCGTTTATGTTTCTCATAAATTGCTTTTTTTACATGTTTTTTTTCCACAAATTCTTTATTTTCAATCTTAGCAAAAATATCTGCCTCTGTTATTATTTCCAATAATTTATTAAAATCTGTCGATAATTTATTTTTACAACCAACCAATCTCGTGCTATGCTTCAATATATCTTCAACTGCTTCATAAGTAAAATGTTTAAATTTATTTTTTTCACATTGAGATGCTATGAATTGAGCTATTCCATACTCTGTTATTTCACTTTTATCCATTTCATTTTCAAAATCTACAAATATTTTAAAGTATTTACTAAATTCATTGTCATATCTATAAAGGGCATCATAAATATAATTACTTCCTATTAATATTATTTTTAAGTCTAGTGGTATTTCTTCTGCTTCTATAGATACCTTTGTTTCAATAGGTATTTTTTGTGATTTTATAGTTCTCTTTAAAAGTTCCCAAGACAAAGGATAAGATAAAAGTTGTTGTGCATACAATACTAAATATCCTCCATTAGCTTTCTGCACTGATCCTGAAAATATTTTGGTAAAATCAGTTTTTATATTTCCACTATTATAATCATACTCAACCTTTCCAAATAGATTAGATGGACTAGGATTAGATTCAACTATAATAGGGGCTTTATCATTATTTTGATTATCAACAAATAAATTAACTACATATTTTAAAAAGCAATCCTTACTATAATATTCCCTTAATTCTTCATCATCTAAATAAAACAATTCCAGATTTTTAAGAATATCTTCTCTAACTTTCTCAATATAATTTAAAACCTTCTCATTTGATTTATATTTTTCTTTCAAATTTTCAATATGAGGATCAACAACAATCTTACCTACCTCATCTTCTATTTCTATCATTATTGTTTTTATCTTTTCCTCAATTTCTCTTATCTGATAAACTACTTTGATAGCCATATTTTCTAACTCTTTTTTTATTTTAAAAAACTCATCTGAAGATACTTCTTCTTCAAAATTTTCATTTAAAGGAACAAATACCATTCCAACTTTACTACTTTTTAATTGAAATCCTTTTTCTTCACCATAAACGTTTATTTTTTTCACCAAATCTTCTTTCTGAATTTCATATTCTTCTAGTAAGGTATTTTTATTAATTTCATATTCTTCACTATCAAAAGCTTCCTTTATTTCTTCAAATAATTTGTCTATCATTTTTTCTATATCATCCTTAAATACTTTACCTTCTCCTCTTTGCAAACTTATTACAATAGGTTCTCTTGGATTGTCAAAATTATATACGTAACACCAATCCTTATGATTTTCTTTATTATTTGCATATGTCTCCAGTACCTTCATTGTGTATGTTGTTTTTCCTGTGCCAGGCTCCCCTGCCACATATATGTTATAAGATGGATTATCTATCTTTAAGCCAAATTCCATAGCAGTCATAGCTCTATCCTGTCCCAAAAAATCTTTTAAAGGTTCTATTTCTGATGTATTATTAAATTTTTGCATTTTAATCCCCCTTTTATTCCCTATTTATAAAAACTAAAATTATACTCATTTACAAACTCAATAAATTATATGTATTTACTCTATTTAATTTGCCTTAATAAATAATTATTCAAAAAATAAAAAGTCTATGATTTATTCCTTCATAGACTTTTCTTTAACTATATCCATATTTCTTTTTATAATATTTCTTCCTCGCCAACTAAATGCTCTATCCTTATATCTTCTTTTAAATTCTTTATTAGAGATACTATTTATCTCTTCTTCATTTAAACTTGTTATTAAATTAGTTGTAAATTCTTCTATATTACTTTCACAAATATCATTATTATGAGGACAAACTACCTGGCATACATCACACCCAAAAACAGATTTATTTTTCTTCATTTTTTCAATTTCTTCTGATGTAAGTTCTTCCTTCTTTTGTGTTATAAATGATACACATTTTTTAGGATCCATTTTATAATCCCCCTCAAGGGCATTTCCTGGACAATAATTTACACATTTATTGCATTTTAAACAAGTTTTATCTATTGGATTATCAGGTTTTAACTCATAATTATTAACTATATATCCAATAAAAACATAAGATCCATATTTGTCTGTAATAATATTATTATTTATGCCATAATATCCAATTCCAGATAAATAAGCTAGGTATCTATCAACTAAAGGTCCATTATCTGCAAAAACTTCATACTTAAAATTATTATCTTTAGATTTTATTTCTTCACAAATATTATTTAGCTTGTTCTTTATTACTAAATGATAGTCTTGCCCATAACAGTATCTAGATATATTTGATTGATATTGTTCTGAAATATAGTATGGAAATGCACATACAATTATTGATTTAGCATCTTCCATTATCAACTTAGGATTTATTCTTTTTTCAATATCAGCTTCTTCCATACCTGTTATAAGATTTTTATCAGCTTTATCTTGCAATATTTTTCTTAATTCTTCATATGGACCAATTGGGGCAATTCCAACTGTATCTAGTCCTAATTTTTGTAAAAGTTTTTTTATTTCTTCTTTATTCATAAAATATCCTTTCTTTAAATCCTCTTTAGTTTTATAATTAACTAATGATAAGGAAGTGATAATTTGATTAAATTAACAATCCCAGGCAGACCTATTAGTAAATCTAATTTTAAACTGCATAATGTTCATGGTCAAGCTTGGATGCCATCTACAGGAAAATATTCTAAATATGTAGCTTATGAAAATATGATTGCAGGTTATATAAACCAACAATATCATGGTGAAGTTATAGAAGAAGACTTAATAACAGTTATGAAATTATACTTCCCAAACAAAAGAATGGGTGACTTACATAACTATCCAAAGAGTATTTGTGATGGAATAGAAAAAAGCGGTATTATAAAAAATGACAAACAACTAAAGCCAGTTTTACTATTTGACTATATCGATAAAGAGAATCCAAGGGTTGAAATTGAACTTTATCCCATTTCACAGTATAATGTTACATACAATATTATTCCAAAATAATATCATATGTAACAAAATATATAAAATAAAAAATATAATTTTATAATTATTGATAAAAATAAATATGAGGAGGATTCTTAAATATGGAAAATCTATTAAATGATATAATTTTAGCGAACAAACATCACACAGCTAACGGAAATGTTGCTACTTATATCCCTGAATTAAAAAATGCTAATAGAGACGATTTAGGTATTTGTGTAATAGATAAAGATAATAATATTTATTGTGCTGGCGACTATACTAAAAAATTTACAATTCAAAGTATTTCTAAAACTATAGTCCTAGCCATGGCCTTAATGGATAATGAGTGGGATTATGTATTTTCTAAAGTTGGTATGGAACCTAGCGGAGATCCTTTTAACTCTATAATGAAATTAGAAACTAATGATACTAAAAAACCTTGCAATCCAATGATAAATGCAGGTGCAATAGTAACTACTTCTTTAATTAAAGGTAAAAATCTTCAAGAAAAAGAAGAAAGAATGTTAGCCTTCTTTAGAAAACTTGCAAAAAATGATACTCTAGAAATAAATCAATCAGTTTATAAGTCAGAAAAATTAACTGGTGACAGAAATAGAGCCATGGGTTATTTATTAAAAAACGATGGATTTATTGAAGGAGATGTTGAAGAAGTTTTAGACTTATACTTTAAGCAATGTTCTATTGAAGTTGATGTAGTTGATTTAGCCAGAATAGCATTATTATTTGCAAATTATGGTGTAGATATAGAAACAGGTGAACGTGTAATTAGTGAAAATATTTCTAGAATAGTAAAAACATTTATGGTAACATGCGGAATGTATGATGCCTCTGGTGAATTTGCCCTTAAAGTTGGTATTCCAGCCAAATCAGGTGTTGGTGGTGGAATAATGGCATCTGTACCTAGAAGAATGGGAATAGGTGTTTTCGGACCTGCCTTAGACAAAAAAGGTAATAGTATAGGTGGATTAAAAGTTCTTGAAGATTTATCAAGAGAACTAGAATTAAATATTTTCTAAAATAAAAGCAGCAAAACATAAATGATGTAATGCTGCTTTTACTTTATTTATTTTCTAATTTATTACAAACATTCTTAAGCATTTCTCGTATAGGTAAATTATATGGACATCTTTCTTCACAAATTCCACATTCTATACACTTACTAGCTTGGCTCTCTCCCAAAGCATTATATCTTTCCAATGCCCATTCTTTTAAATTATATCTTGTATAATACCCTTCTAATAAAAAGTTTTGTGATATATTAACATTATTTGGACATGGTAAACAATACTCACACCTTCTACAAAAGTTTCCACTTAATTCTTTTCTTATTTTTTCAATTTTTTGATTATCTTTATCTGTTAATGTAACATTATTTATAATGGATACATTTTCTTTTACTTGTTCAATAGTATTCATACCAGGTATGGCTACATCAATATATTCCTTTGATAAAATATATTTTATTGCCAGTGCACCATCATCTATTGCACCTCCTGCTAAAGGCTTCATAGTTATAGTTCCTATTCCCTTTTTATTAGCCTCTTTAAATACTTCATCTGCTTGATCTTCAACTATATTGTATGGAAATTGTATAGTTGCAAATTTTTCATCTTCCACAGCTTTTTTTATAGTCTCTAAGCTATGACTAGTTATACCAATGTATTTTATTTTGCCCTCTTTTTGAGCCTCTAATAAAGCCTTATATGCCTTATTATCATCAAAAATAGTATCATATTCTTCTATTTTAAGATTATGTATTTGATATAAATCAATATAATCTGTCTTTAAATTTTTTAAACTTATTTCTATATCTTTTTTCATATCTTCATAATTTCTAGACATACTTTTAGTTGCTATATAAAATTTGTCTCTTCTACCTACAAGCGCATTCCCTATATATTCTTCGCTTACAGTATATCCTCTAGCTGTATCTATAAAGTTTATACCTTGCTTCACTAACTCATCAATAACTTTATTAGTTTCCTCCTGAGTTATTCTCTGTATAGGTATTCCCCCAAACCCTACTCTTTTTATCTTCATATTTGTATTCCCAAGATTTTTCAAACTTTCACCCTCCTTGATAATTTATTTCCTAATACAATACTATATTATTCCATTTATTTCTGTCATTATAATTTATTTAATACTAAAAAAAGTATCAACACATGTTGATACTTTTAATACTTTCATATTAATTTTTTGAAGGAATTGCAAACATAACTATATCATGTTTCTTTTCATTTTCCCTGTTACTATTATCTCTTTTTGATAGCATTTCATCAACTTTAGCTTTTAGAGTACTTCTTAATTCAGATACTTCATCTTCTGTTAAAAGTACGTTATCGCATTCTAAAATACTGTCCCCATTTAAAGTCCCTGATTCTGCTGCATCATAAAAAGATTCTATTGTATCTTCAAAGTCAGATATAGATACATAATCTTCATCTAATTCTTGTCCTAAAGAATAATCGATTATTTTTCTACTTATTACTATATTATTTGCAGTTGGATAATAATATTTTTCAACAATACCTGACTTTATTTTTTCTTCTACTAATTGTAAAATCCCCACATTATATAATGTTTTAATATGATAATTAATTTTTGCATGTGGCTCATCTAAGATTTCTGATAATTGTTTTGCTGATAAAGGCTCCTTGTTAAACGTTTTCAGTATATCTACCCTACGAGGATGAGCAATTGCTTTTATACAATCTAAATCTCTCAATACTAATACTTCTTTCATATATTCCACCCCTAAAACATTTTTATTTAATATAATTTCATTATATATTAACTGTATATAATTGTCAAAAATTTATACATTATTAAACTTATTTTTTCTTGTTTTTTTAAAATAATTATTAATTTTTTATAAATCTATAAATTATCTTACTTTTTATCACAAATATAATTTGTTTTTGTAATATTTATATATGAATAGTCTATTATATGTACATTTTAAGCATAAAAAAACGAACTATCAAAGTTCGTTTTTAATCAACTATTTTACTTCCGCCTATAAATTCCCTAATAATAGAAGTTGGTGGTAAGTCTGATATATCTTTAAGTTCTACAAAATATTGAAGGAATTTCAATAATCTATTTGCTTCACTATAAGCCTCACTATCCCTGCTTATATTTTCTAATAATGGTTTGACATATGCTTTTAAAATTGCCAACTCATATACACAAGATGAGTTAAATATCATATCAGCTTCTTCTTGATAAGGAAAAATATTTTGCTTTTCTCCTCTTCTTACAGAATCCCAAGTTAATATAGTTCTAGTTGCATCATGTCCTCTAAACTGATTGTCTCTAACAATTCTTCTTATAAGTCTTAAATCTGTAGTTGGAATTCTATTATGATCATCTAGATTCAGCTGAGTTAATACACTTAAATAGATTTTAAATTTATCTTTATCAGGTATTGAAGATGTTAAAAGTGGATTTAACCCATGAATACCTTCCAATATAATTGGTTGATTTTTCTCTATTTTAAGCTTTCTTCCTTCTTCCCTTATACCTTTTTTAAAATTAAACTTTGGAGTTATAACTTCTTTTCCATCTAATAAGTCACTTAAATCTTTATTAAATTGATCTAAGTCTATAGCATATATTGATTCAAAATCATAATTTCCAAATTCATCTAAAGGAGTATCATCTCTGTCAACAAAATAATCATCTAATGATATTGATATTGGTTGTAAGTTATTTACTTTTAGATGAATTGATAATCTGTGAGCAAAACTAGTTTTACCTGAAGAAGATGGTGCAGCAATCAGTATTATCCTTTTATTTTCTTGTTTAATTATATCTGCTATCTGACCAAGTTTCTTTTCTTGTAAAGCTTCTACTATTCTAATTAACTCTCCATATTGATTGTTTTCTATAATTTTATTTAAAGATAATACAGTATCTACCCCCATAAGACTAGACCATTTTTCCATTTCCAAGTATATATTAGACAGTTTAGGCTGTGGAACAAATTCCTTTGCCTCAAATTTATTTTCTTCCCTAGGTCCTAATAAAATAAATCCACCTTCATATCTTAAAATATCAAAAGTTTTTAAATATCCTGTAGATGGTAACATATGACCATAGAAATGATCCACATGATTATTACATCTGTATATTTTTATATCATCATGTTCTTTATATTTTAATAATTCTGCCTTACTTATCATATTCTTATTATTGAAAAATTCTATAGCCTCTTTCTTGTTAAGTATGCTTTTTTCAATTTTATAATCAGCATCTATTATTTCTTGCATCTTTAATTTAATATCATGAGTATCTTTTTTACTTAGCTTTTCATTTGTATGAACTTCACAATATAGTCCATTTGATAAAGAATGTTCTATGCTTACTTTACAACCTTTATATAGTTCTTCACATGCCATTATAAATACTAGAGTTAATGTCCTTGAATATACTCTAAACCCATCACTATTATTAGTATCTAAAAATTTAATAGAACAATCATAATTTATTGTTTCAGTTAACTCATATAGTTTATTATCTAAAGATGCTAAACATATATATCCATCATAGTTATCTTCTACCTCATCGGCTATATCCTTCAATTGAATACCTGATGAATTGTCTTCTATAAAGAAAACTTTTTTCTCATTATCTACGGTCAAATTTAGCTGTCTCATTTCTTACTACCCCTTTACAAATATTCTTAATCTAATAAACCAATCTTATTAAAAGGATATAATCTTACAAATACTTTACCTAATATGTCTGATTTGCTTATAAAGCCTACACTATCATATCTACTATCTAAACTTATTTCTCTATTATCTCCTAAAACAAAAACTGCCCCATCTGGAACTACAGTATCTATATCTCCTTCTGTAATTTCATTATGTATATATGGTTCATTTAGTTCTTCATTATTTACATAAACTTTATTATTTTCTATTTTAACTTTATCTCCACCTACACCTATTACTCTTTTTACTAAATCTTTACTGCTTCCATCGTCTTGTTTTAAATCAGATTCAAATACTATAATATCTCCATGTTCTGGTTCCTTAAATTTATAAGACATTCTATTTATAATTAAGTAATCTCCTTCTTCCAAAGTAGAATACATAGAATCCCCTCTAACCAATGTTGGCTTTATGAATTGTGTTATGATAAATGCAAATACTATAGCTAGTGCGAATACCTTAATCCATTCAAAAATCTCTTTTTTCAATTTTTCACTCAAAATATCATCTCCTCAATAATATGTAATTATTTATAATATGTTACACATACAACAATTTAAGTATAGTTAATTCTTTGGTCTTTTGGATAGTAGTTTTTGAAATTCATATTTGATTATTTTTTCATCTTATATTATAAGTTACTTATATTATAACTAAAACCCTCTCTATATTTTGTATATTTTTTTAGTATTAATTTTTAAATATTTATTTGGTAATTAATCAATTTTATTTTTTTTATTGTTTTTACTTATTCTTTTGTAAAATCTTATCTTTGAATATAGTGAATATTTATCTAACTTATCCAAATTTATTTTCCATAAAAATATTACATATACTATAAAAACTATAATAGCCCATCTATATCCTATCATCAAGATAAAATCGAAAACTCCGTGAAGTAGTATGGGAATAATTACAGCATAAAATAAATATTTAATTTTTTTATTATTATCTTTTGCAAATTTATATTTAGAAATATAATATCCCATAGTTATGGCAAACATTATATGAGATGGTATTGATATTAAGCCTCTGGTTATTGCAAGTCCCAATGATAAATCTACTCTTTCTTTCATTAAATATATAATGTTTTCTACTGTAGCAAACCCTAAAGATAAGATTATTGAATAAATTATTCCATCTAGCTTTTCATTAAAATCTTTTTCCCCTAGTAACATGGGTATTAGTATTATAGACTTTACCCCTTCTTCTGTAAATGCTGCCACAAAAAATGCTGTATAAATATTGCTTTCTATTCCTGATAAGTTGTTAAACTTACTAAGATATATTTCAATAAAAATTGCTAATACACTAACTAAAATCCCCATAAAAAAATATTGAGACAATTTTACTACAGGTTCTTTTTCATATTTGTCTTTATAATAAATCCATGCCAAAAAACATACTACTGGTAATAATGCCAAAATCAATATGTAAATTTTCATATTTTAATATAACCTTTCTTTGCATATATATTAATATTTAGATATTTAAACTTAATACTTAGTATCTCCATTAATAAAAAATTTTAATATTTCTATTTTAATCCTCAAATACTTAACAAATTAAAATTATTTTCATAGAATAAACTAGAATATCTTCAGCTTAGTTATAAATAAAAGGGGTGATTATATGCAAGATGGTTATTTAAGTATTAGCGTTATAAATGCTTCTAATAATAGACCCATACAAGATGCCTTAGTAAATGTATATGGTATGAATGATCAACAAGAAAGTACTGGTATAGTATTAGAGAATCTAAGAACAGATGAATCTGGTCAGGTAAGAAATTTAACTTTGGATGCTCCAAATATTGAATACTCTCTTCAACCTTCAGATGTTAAACCTTACAGCGAATACATTGTGGAAGTAATTGCACAGGGATTTGAAACTGTACAAATAAGAGGTACTCAGATTCTTCCTGCTGTAGAAGCTTTGCAAAATGTTCCTATTGGATCTCCTAGTACTACCAATAGAAAATCAAGAAAAAGACAGACTGAAGTTGTATATGATATAGCTGCACATACACTTTGGGGAAATTACCCTCCTAAAATTCCAGAAAGTAGCTTAAAACCACTTTCTGCTCCAACAGGTTTTGTTGTTTTAGATGAACCTGTTGTACCAGAATTCATTGTTGTTCATGATGGATTACCAGAAGATACAAGTGCAGAGAACTATTGGGTACCTTTTAGAGAGTATATAAAAAATGTAGCATCTTCAGAAATTTATTCTACATGGCCAGATCAAACTATATATGCTAATGTTATAGCAATAATTTCATTCACACTAAATAGGGTTTTTACAGAATGGTATCGAAATAAAGGTTATAATTTTACAATTACTTCTTCTACTGCCTACGATCATAAATATATCCATAATAGAAATATTTTTGATAATATTAGTGTAATTGTTGATGAAGTTTTTAATACTTTTATCAAAAGACCTCCTACTGCAAGACAGCCACTATTAGCTCAATACTGTGATGGGAAAAAATCTCAATGTCCTGATCAAATGACTCAATGGGGGAGTAAAGATTTAGGTGATCAAGGTATGAGTTATGATGAAATTTTAAGATACTTCTATGGTGATAATATAGTATTTTCACAAGCTAACGTTGTAAGTGGCGTTCCTGTGTCTTTCCCAGGATTTACATTACAATTAGGTTCTAATAACTCCTATGTTAGAACTATTCAAAATCAACTAAATGCTATTTCAAATTCATATCCAGCTATAGAAAAAGTTTCTGAAGATGGCGTGTTTGGACCAGCTACAGAAGCTTCCGTTAAGAAATTCCAAGAAGTTTTTAACTTGCCTCAAACAGGTGTTGTTGACTTCAAAACATGGTATGCAATTTCAAGAATTTATGTTGCTACAACAAAAATAGCTTCTTTAAATCCTGTAATATAATATTTCATATAAAAATACTATCAGAAAAATCTGATAGTATTTTTATATTATTAATTCAATATAGTCTTCTTTTATTTGTGGCTTTATATTCTCTACAATTATAGGAAACTCTGGTATTCCAGCTGCATATGGTGCTATCTCATATAAATCAAAATATATAACTATTTTACTATCATCTAAATAAAATTTTTGATTATCTTTAATTCCATAAAAATCATATACTTTATCTTGATCTTCTTGTTTATCTGGTTGCTTTATTTGCTTTTCTATTTCATTATTTATCAATAATTTATAATCAACATCATTTTTAAAAATATCCTTAAGACTTATCATATTTCCATTTTTTAAATTAATATTATATGGAACATATTCATAATAACCATGAGCTCCTCCACTATATTTATAGTACTTTATCAAAATACTAATAACATTATTTGTATTCTTTTTAACCTCAAAAGATGCATCTGCTACAAAATTACTTTCATCTAATTCAAAGTCATCTAGAAAACTTTGCGCTTCCTTAAGGGATTCTTCATAAAAGTTCATAATATCTTCTTTTATTTTTTTATTAACTTTATTATTCACTTCAATATTATCACTATTAATCACTGGAATTTCTAAACTACTCTTTAAATACTTATTATCTTTTTTTATGGATTCACTATTAACAGTAACTAAAAAAAAAATTATTAAAAGCTTCTATCTTATTTTTAAAAACATCATATGGTATCTTAAACTCATATTGTGTGTCATCTTCACTTTGTTTATAAGGATTAAAGTAAATATTTATATATTTATCTTGTATATAATAATTTGTATTTTTATCAATATTCAAATTATTATATAAAGGATGTTTATTATCCATATTTTTTTGAATTGTTTTAGTTATAACTGCACTATAATCATCATTTCCTTTTAAAAATTCATCTAAATATACTCTTTTGCCTGTATTTAAGTTAAATACATAACTATCCTTTTCTAACTTATAATCTTTTTTACCCCAAGTTGTATTTTTTTCTATTACTATATTTATTAAGTTTTCATCTTCAAATACCACATTATATGTAATATTTACAACATATTTTTCACTATATTTGTTCATTTTGTTTATTTGTTTTTGAACATTAATATATTCCTTTATATTCTTTTTAATATAAGAGTTTATACTTTTTTCCACTTCTTTATCATTATAGTGAATACTTGGAACTTTAAATTTGATATTTAAATTATCATCTTTTATCTCGGACTTTTCATCAGTTATTTTTACAACAGTTAGTCCTTGTTGCATATTATTCTGTATTTTCGTCATCATAGACGTAAAATCAATATTTTTAACTAATGATATTAATAATAATCCTATTGTTAAAAATAAAATAGGTTTTACAAAATTCTTTAAGTCTTTCATTAGAGTCCCTCCTAAATATAATTCTTTATTATATTTAGGAATTTTATAAATTTTATCCATTTTTTTATAAAAATTTACTATAAGAAAAAATCCCTATAGGCATTACCTATAAGGACTTTTATTATTCTCTAAATAGTTTATATTTTGATTCTTTTGCTTTTGAATTTAATTGCTTTGAATAAATTAAATCTATTATAAATAGTAAAATAGATAAATATACATTTACACCAAATATTAATCCAAAACCTCCATAAATATAAAGCTTCACAAAGAAATCTCCTGCAAATGATTTAAATAATTCATGTATTTCACTTGGGTGCATTCTATCAACTTCATCTAAAGTTATACTTTGAAGATCTAAGCTTTTTAATATTGGTATTATATTTTTCTCTAGTGTATCTAAACCTGCATTTATAGTACTTTCTGCTATATATGATTTAAATTCTTCTGATAATAACTTAAATTCATTATCAAATAATTTATCCATAATCTCATCTACAATCACTTTATTCTTTTCATTAAAATCTTTATTATCAACTAGATGAGTTAATATCTGTTCAATATCTTTTGCTAATATATCTTTATTAAATATAGAATTTAATTCAATATTTTCTACTGATGTATTATAAATGTTTTTACATAATTCTCTTGAATGATGCTTTATTACTTCACTATTATTGATTATATTTAATAAATTTTCTAAAACATAAGTTATATCTTCTTTATTAAGTTCCCAAGATATTTCAACTAAACTGATAGAATAAAAATATTTCATTATTTTTTCTTCTATTAATGAGTTTATAAATTCATTGATATTTTCTTTATTATTATTTAAGTTGTCAATAATATCATTTGCAATTGAATTAACTATTGATTCGTATTTATCATACATATTATTTATATTGCTTACTCCAACAATTTCAGATATTTCTTTAGCCTTTATTTCAAAAGCATAGTTTATAGCTAAATCATAAGTATTATGCATATTATTTTTGAAATCGTCATTTTGTTTTAATGCAAATACTAATCTATCAAGTAATAAACTCGTATTTATTTCTGTTGATTTTATTCCTAGTTCTTTAATTTTAGTTGGATAAATTTCTTTTTCTAGACAATTATATAAAAGTAGTGCTAGTTTATCTTTATCTTCTCTAATTATATTTTCTATTTTTTCATTAGTTACTATAGTAACCACATCTTTTACAAGACCATCTCCATCGGCGAAATCATAAGCCATTCTTACAAAGAAATTAAGATTTTGTCTTACTATTTTTATTATCATAGAAGATATTTTTTCATTATTTTCTTTTATATAATCTATTAATTTTTCACTTGCTTTATCTGTTAAATTATATATATCCTTATCCAGTTTATTTTTTATCTTACCATTAAATAATTCATCAAATCTCTTTTCTTCGTTAAATTCCTCTTTCAAGTAACCTTGTAAGTATTCATTTATTTGTTCTTTTATTTGTAAAAGAACAATATTCATAAATTTATCTGTTTTAAGACTTTTTTGTATATTTAAAAGTGATTTTTCACTTACTATTTCTTTTAGAGATTTATCCATAAAAGCATTGTAAGTATTTTCATTTTTTATAATTATATTTTTTATAACTTCTTCAACTTGAGAGTTTTGAAGTCTCTTATTAATGTAATTATTAATCTCACTTTCAATTTTATTATTTATAATATTGATAACATCTTCTGGTAATACTTCTTCTAAAGATTTACTATTTTTTAGTTTATCTTCTAAAAATGCAATCATTTTATTTTCTAATTTATTTATATTATTTAATGAATTCTCAACTTTTTTATTTATAAACTCTGAAGATATAAATTGATTAGCTTTTGCTTTTAAAAGTTTATTATTTAAACTATTACTTACCTTATCATGGTGTTTTTTTACAAGTTTAAGAACAATTGAGTATATTTTTTTACTGATAGTGTTCCTTTTATTTCTCATAAAGTCTAGCACTACCATATAATTACTATTTTTTATAGTTGCTATAATATTATTTTTAATATTATATTTTTGTAAATTAAATGAGTTCTCAACTCTATTACCACTTAATAATTCCTCATCTATAAAATGAGCCATTCCTGATGCAAAACTATTTTTATGAGATGGAATATAACCTATTGAAAACACTCTAAATACTGGTATTTTTGCAATAAATTTATTTTGCTCATATGGACAGAATATCATCCAAAGTGCAATTACATTTGTCATAATTCCCACAGCACCCATTAAAGTGCAAGCAATTAATGTGTTAACTCCATTATTATAAAATCCATAAGCTCCATTTATATTTTGCATGGTAATTCCAAATATAAGTCCCACAATTGTTCCTAAGAACGCACCAAACATTGATAATGGTTTTAATTGTTTCCCCATAAAACTTTGAGCTATATTACAAATTTCTTCTTCATCAAGCTTAATAAGATTATCATATATTATTTTTTTAACTCTTCCATCTACAATTGATGGTAAATTCTCTTTTATACCATCATATAATTTATCACTTATTTCTTCTCTTAAATTTTCCTTTGAGTTTATCTTATTAATCAATGATTTGACTTCATAAGATTTGTAATCATCTATAGTTTCCTTGGCAAAATCCACAGTTTTTGAACTTATGGAGTTCACTATAATCCCTTGATTATTTTTAAGTATATTTTCTAGATTTATATCTTTGATACTATTTTTAATTATTTCACTTATATTTTTCTTATAAGAAATACTATTGTTATTTAATATTTTAGTAATCTTATTCGGTAATATCTTTGAAAACTTATTCACTTTTTCAGTTGCTACTAAATCTTTTACTTTACTATTTAGTACAGTTTCAACCTTATCATGAACTAAATTAAATATTACTTTATCTAAATAAGATATTATTTTAGATTTATTATTAATTATTAAGTCATAAAGTTTAGGTTTTATATTCTTATTAAACAACTTATTTAAATCTTGGTCTACTAACTTATTTAGAGTTTTTGAACTTTCTCTTTTTAATAAAACTTTTGATAACTCTTTTCCATCAGTATTCCATTTTTCTAAAATTATATTAACTATCTTTTCTTCATTTATTAAATTATATTTCTCCAATAAAATTATTAAATCTTTAATTTTTGTTTCTTCAAGTAATTTAATTATTTTAGAATATAATTCATAAGA
>JALFMW010000079.1 GCA_022782605.1 Clostridium sp.
AGATGGAAATGGAAACAGAGTAGCAGCAATATTATATGGTCCAGATAAAGTTGTATTAATAGTGGGGGTAAATAAAATAAGTTTAAACTATTAATATATAAAAATACTTTATTATCGATAATAAAGTATTTTTTAAATTATATTATTAATAACTTTAAACTATGTTAAAATAATATATAAAGAAAATTAAGGGAGATTGAGGAATATGAATGAAAATATAAAATGGGTAAATGAAAAGAAAATAGAAAAAACTATTAATAATTTGAAAAAAAATAATATAAGTGGATATTATGTAAAAGATAATGATGAACTTATAAATCTTATAAAAGATATAGCAAAAGAAGGTGAAGTAGTTTCAGTTGGAGGTTCAATGTCTTTATTTGAATCAAAAGTAATAGAATTACTTAGAAGTGGAAGATATGAATTTTTAGATAGATATAAGAAAGACCTTACACAAGAAGATATAAAAGAAATATATAGAAAATCTTTTTTTGCAGATACATATTTCGCTTCAGCAAATGCAATTACTGAAGATGGTAAAATATTTAATGTAGATGGAAATGGAAACAGAGTAGCAGCAATATTATATGGTCCAGATAAAGTTGTATTAATAGTGGGGGTAAATAAAATAGTAAAAAATATTGAACAAGCAGTTGCAAGAAATAGAGCAATAAGTGGACCGGCAAATGCAAAGAGATTAAATTTATCAACACCTTGTGTAAAAACAGGTCAATGTATGGAATGTAACATTGAGGATAGAATATGCTGTGAATATACAGTAATAAAAAGACAGAGAAATCCAAAGAGAATGCATGTTATATTTATAAATGATACATTAGGATTTTAACAGGAGGAGTAATGAAAAAAGTTAAGTTTATTTATAACCCAAATTCTGGTGAAAAAAGAATACCTCGTGAATTAGATAAAATCATTGAAATATACCAAGAATACGATTATTGTGTGGTTCCTTATAGGCTTAATAAAGATAAACCCATTGCAGATGCTTTCTTTGATATAAAATTAAATTATGATCATGTACTAATTTCAGGTGGAGATGGAACTATTGATTTAATAGTAAATACAATGAAAGAATTGGATATAGATATACCAATTGGAATTTTACCATCAGGAACTGCCAATGATTTTGCTAAAGCTGTTAATTTATCTTTTGATTCTAGGCAGTGTATAGAGAGAATAATAAAGTCAAAACCTAAAAAAATAGATATTGGTAAAATTAATAATAAATATTTTATAAATGTGGCAAGTGCTGGCATGTTTACCGATGTATCACAAAAGATTAACCCAGAGTTAAAAAATTCTATGGGAAAAGTATCATATTACTTAAAAGGTATTGAAGAAACTTTATATATGAGAGAATTTAGCATAAAGGTTACTTCCAAAGAAGTAGTTTATGATGGTAATATGTATTTAATGTTAATTTTTAATGGTAAAACAGCAGGAAATATCAATCTTGCATATAAAGCTAAAGTAGATGATGGTTTACTAGATGTAATAATAGTAAAAAAACTATTACTTCCAAATATGTTACCACTTTTAATTAATCTTTTAAAAGGAGAACATTTAGAAGGTTACAATAAAGATGAAATATTATACTTTAAAACTAAAAAACTAAGAATTGAGTGTGATGATAATTTAACAACTGATATAGATGGAGAAAAAGGTCCAGATTTTCCTTTGGAAATAGAGTGTATAAAAAATGGAATCCAATTATTGGGTTATTAATTAAATGAATAATTTTTTTAATAAAGGTTAATATATTATTAGATTGAGAAGTCAATCTAACTAAACTAAATTGTAAATATGTGTGTTTACAATTTCCTTGGGAGTTTTAGTATTATCAATGATATTTTTTAATATCCGTCAAATGTAATGAAGATACTAGATTCCTCAGCTACTATCATGCGGATAGTTAAGATTCAATACCCAAGGATTGAAAATGTAACTAGACTGCAAACTATGTTTGATGAATTGATTGAGGTAAGGGCTAAGCTTAAAAACTTTTGTCCTGGAAAAAGCACTAAGATTGGAGAGTAGAATCCCCAAGTTAGTGCTTTTTCTTTTTTAAAAAATATTATTAAAAAAGAAGACTAATTAATTAGCCTTCTTTAAATTTATAAAAATGTATTATTTTTTTAATTTAAATGAACTCTTAAGAGGAACTATTCTATTGAATACAAGTTTCTCTGGAGTAGTATATTTAGTATCTACTGAGAAGAATCCATTTCTTACAAATTGGAATTTATCTAGAGGTTTAGCATCTTTTATTGCAGTAGGCTCAACAAATCCTTCTAATATGTTAAGAGAATTTGGATTTATTTGATCTAAGAAATGCTTACCTTCATTTTCAGGAGCATCGTCTAATATTAATGGCTCAAATAATCTAAATTCACATGGAACAGCAGTGCTAGCTTCTACCCAATGAACTGTTCCTTTAACTTTACGTCCAGTAAATCCTGAACCAGATTTAGTTTCTGGATCATAAGTTCCGTGAATTTCTACTACATTACCATTTTCGTCTTTTATTACATCAGTACATTTAACGAAGTATGCACCTTTTAATCTAACTTCATTTCCTGGGAAGAATCTTCTATATTTTGGTACTGGTTCTTCCATAAAGTCATCTCTTTCTATGTAAACTTCTCTACCAAATGGAACTTCTCTTGTACCAGCTTCTTCGTTTTTAGCTATATTTTCAAGCTCTATCATTTCAATTTGATTTTCTGGATAATTTGTTATAACTAATTTAAGAGGATTTAATATACCCATAGCAAGAGGTGCTTTTGGTTGTAAATCTTCTCTTAAGAAGTGGTCAAATAATTGGCTATCAACTTTAGAGTCAGCTTTTGATACACCTATTTCAGCACAGAAGTTACGTATAGATTCTGGAGTATAACCTCTTCTTCTAACACCTGATATAGTAGGCATACGAGGATCATCCCATCCATCAGTTATACCTTCATCAACTAATAATTTAAGTTTTCTTTTACTCATAACTGTGTTAGTTAAGTTAAGTCTAGCGAACTCTATTTGTCTTGGAACTTTTTCCATTTCACATTCTCTAACAACCCAATCATATAAAGGTCTTTGATCTTCGAACTCTAGAGTACATATAGAGTGAGTTATACCTTCTATAGCATCTTCTAATGGATGAGCAAATGAGTACATAGGGTATATACACCATTTATCTCCTGTGTTGTGGTGAGATGCATGAGAAATTCTGTATATTACAGGGTCTCTAAAGTTTATATTAGGAGAAGACATATCTATTTTAGCTCTTAATACTTTTTCTCCATTTGCAAATTCACCATTTTTCATTCTTTCAAATAAATCTAAGTTTTCTTCTATTGATCTATTTCTGTATGGACTCTCTTTTCCTGGTTCAGTTAGTGTACCACGAGTTTCTCTTATTTCATCTGCTGATAAATCATCAACATAAGCTTTACCTTTTTTTATTAAAAGTACAGCTCTATTATACATTTCATCAAAGTAATCAGATGCAAAGTATAAATTATTCCATTTAAATCCTAACCACTCTATATCATTTTTTATTGAATTAACGTATTCTTCATCTTCTTTAAGCGGATTAGTATCATCGAATCTCATGTTAACAGTTCCGTTAAATTCTTTTGCTAATCCAAAGTTTAAGCATATACTCTTAGCATGTCCAATATGTAAGTATCCATTTGGTTCCGGTGGAAAACGTGTAATTATATGATCGTGTTTTCCAGTTTCTAAATCGTCAATTATTATGTTTTTTATAAAATTATTTGAAATTTTTTCATTTGACATATTTATTACCTCTCAATTCATTTTATTAATTATTAATATGGAATAAGTTCTATCATAATCATAATATTAATTTTAATTCAATATGGAAAAAAAATAAAGTATAATTATATATTTTGCTGGTTAAAACCTATTATATTTAACATTATTAAACAAAATCAATATTTTTATTATAATATATAAAAAAAATTATATTATATTTTCCAATTATTTATGAAATTATGTATAAAGTAAATTAAAACTTGGCTATTAATAAAATATATGACTATAATTAATTGAATGATTAATGATATTGTGATAGAATTAAAAGATGAAAAATTGGGGGTGCATGATGAGAAAAATATATATAGTGACAACTTATACAGGAACATTACTTTCCTATATGATAAGAAAAGTAAGTAAAAGTCCTTATGCTCATATTTCTTTATCGTTGAATGAAGATTTATCACCAATGTATTCTTTTGGAAGATTAAATCCAAAGACACCAATCTTTGCAGGATTTGTAGAAGAAAATATAAACGAAGGTTTGTATGAAATAAAACAAAATGCAATGTGTAGAGTTTACTCATTGGAAGTTAGTTATGATAAATATGAAAAACTAGTTCAAAATATTATGAAAGTTAATAAAAATAAAAAAAGATATAATTATGATGTTAAGGCATTAGTATATTTAACCTTTAATAAGGAGAGAGAAAAAGAATATAGATATGTATGTTCCCAATTTGTAGCAGATATGTTATATAAAAGTGATATTCATATATTCGATAAATCTCCAGCACTGACTAAACCTGAAGACTTTTATAATAATAAAAACTTAAATTTAGAGTATGAGGGTTTATTATGTAATTATAACTGCTCGAATAAAGAAAATATGTTAAATCATATAACTTGTTAAGAAATTACCATACATTATTATGGTAATTTCTTATTTTATATTATATATTATTATTAATCTAAATATGTAAAAACAAGGTATTTTACTAACAATAGGTATTAATGAAAGGAGAAGAAATGAAAAAATTATTTAAATCTTATGGGATTGCATTAGTAATTGTGGCTATTTATGCATTCGTTAAACTTCCTGTATTAAGGCTTGATTTCACATCAGGTTTTACAACACTTATTTTATTCTTTGTTTTAGCAGGAATACTTGATATGATGCTGGATAGAGGTGAAAATACATCCAAAATGGCTAAAAATAACTTCTTGATAGCAGCGCTTTTATTAATTGTAATAATCATTATTCCATTCTTTGTAACATCTCCTATATTTAGAGCAGGTTCTTATAGGAATTTACTTGGGAAAGTGGAAGAAAGTGTATTTACTGAGGATGTAAGTCCAGTAAGTGTGGATAAAATTAGAATAGTTGATAAAGATATGGCTATGAAACTTGGAGATAAAAAGTTAGGTGAAATACCAGCAATAGGAAGTATATCTAAAGTGGGAGAATACTCAATTCAAAGTGTAAAAGGTGAGTTATACTGGGTAGCACCTTTAGTACATAGGGATATAATAAAATGGCTTACAAATCTTGATGGAACAAATGGATATATAATGGTATCAGCTACAAATCCACAAGATGTAAGGTTAGTACAAAATCTTGATGGAAAACAAATTAAAATAGTATATCAAGAAGAAGCATACTTCTTACAAGACTTACATAGACATATTTATTTAAGTGGCGTTGTAAACTATGGTCTGACTGAATTTACATTTGAAATTGATGATAATGGTAGACCATATTGGGTAGTGAGTTTATATGAACATGCTATAGGATATGGTGGAGCAAATGCAGTAGGAACTGCTATTGTTGATGCACAAACTGGAGAAGTTAAAGTTTATTCTATAGAAGATACTCCTAGTTGGGTAGATAGAATTCAACCAGAAAGTTTTGTTGTTCAGCAAATAAAAGACTGGGGATTATATGTTAATGGTTTCTTAAATTCAGTAATATCAGAAGAAGGAGTTTTATTACCTTCTGAAGGTACTTCACTTGTTTATGGTAAGGATGGGAAATCATATTGGTATACAGGGATTACTTCTTCTGGAGGAGATGAATCAACAGTAGGATTTATGCTTGTTGACTCTAGAACAAAAGAAGCGAAACTTTATATGCAAACAGGAGCTACAGAAACAGCAGCTATGAGTACTGCAGAAGGTAAAGTTCAGGAAAAAAATTATCAAGCAACATTCCCAGTTATGTACAACATTCTTGGAAAGCCTACATATGTATTAGGATTAAAGGATAAAGCTGGTCTTGTAAAAATGATAGGATTTGTATCAGTTGAAGATTATAACATAATAGGTATGGGAGAGTCTAAACAAGAGGCATATAAAAACTATAAAGAGGCCTTAGAATCTGAAGGAAATGATATAACTATAAGTCAAAATGAAGATTTGGAAAATATTCAGGGAACTGTATCTAGAATAAATCAAGATGTTAAAGGTGGAAATACGACATATTATATAATGTTAAAAGAAAATAACAAGTTAATATTTACAGCAACATCAAAAATATCAGCTGAAATTCCTTTAACAGAAATTGGAGATAAGGTAGACATATATTACGATAAAACTAATTCAAATATAATAAGTATATCTGAATTTGATAATAAGAATATAGGACAAAAAGAAGAGACTAGTGATAATAATTCTTCTAAAAAAGATACAACAGCTGATGAAAAATCAGTTGAAAATAATGATAATAATAAAACAAAAGATACAAAGTAATATTCAAAAAGGGAGAAAATTTTAATCTCCCTTTTTTATTTGTAAATTTTATTACCTTTTTTTAATATAATATAGTACAACTTGGTAAATTGGCTTCAAGGAGATTGACTATGGTGGGATTAGAAAAAGACATACTATATTTAGTTAGTAGAGTAAGATGTGTCACTGAGAATCAAGTGGGAAAAGTATTTAATAGTAAAAAAAGAAATAGCAAAAAATCCCTTAAGAGAACTCTAAGAAAAATGTGTAACGATTATACTTTGAGAAAATTTCCATGTAATGTTAACTATACTAATGTTAAAGATAATTCATATGTATATTACTTAAATGGAAGTAGTATTACAAAGGGTAAAAGTTTAACAAAAATGTTATTAGGATCAGAAGTTGCAATTAGGTTAAATACTGCAGGATATGAGACAGTTAGATTTTATAGAAATGCAAAAGTAGGAAATAAGAATTATGACATTTTTATTGAATATATAAATCCAAATAGAGTTAGAAAACAAGTATTAATAGAAATTAATGTGGATGAAAAAGTTAAATTTTCAAAGTATGATAATTTGATAAATGATATTGAAAATTCAACAATACCATTTTTTATGGTTCCGAAGGTAATTATTATATCATCAAAAGAACAAAAATATAATAATCACAATGATAATGATAATATATTTTTTTTAGATATATCCTTGAATAAATTATTTGATTATTTGTAAACTATATAAATAGTTTTATTTATATAGTTGCATGTTCAAGTTCGTTATGCTACTAATATATTATACAAAATTTAATTTATAAAAACCAAGGTAGAGGCGCTGTACTTATTAGTACTTGAGGATGGCTGGCAAGTAATGATTCTCAAGGAAAGGAATTATAGCCGAAGAAAATTCATAGGCATATGGGTTTTCTGGACTTATGTTTAATAGGCATAAGGCTGTCACTTTTCAAAGTGTTGAGCTACAAGGTTTACTATGGCTATTTAAAACGTCCAAAGTATACCTTTGGGCGTTTTATTTTTAATTAGCTAGCAGTAAAATATTTAGAAATACATAAGTTTCAAGCTTATAAAAAAGGTGGAAACTAATGAATTTTCAAGGGGTGATTTTTAGTGAATGAAGTAGTTGTACAAAAATATGGAGGGAGCTCTGTATCTAGTACTGAAAAAATAAAACTTATAGCAAGTAAATTAATTGAGAGAAAGAAAAAGGATTCAAAAATAGTTGTAGTTGTTTCTGCCATGGGAGATACAACTGATGATTTTATAAATATGGCTAAAGATATAAGTAAATCTCCAGATAAGAGGGAATTAGATGTATTAATGTCTACAGGAGAAATGATATCTGCATCACTATTATCTATGAGTTTGAATTCTCTTGGGTGTGAAGCTGTAAGTTATAATGCTTATCAACTTAATATACAAACAAGTGGTATACATGGTAAATCCCTAATAGATGACATTGATGTAAGTAAGATAAATGAAAGTTTAGATAGTGGTAAAATTGTAATAGTTACAGGTTTTCAAGGATTAAATGATGAAGGAGATATAACTACTCTAGGAAGAGGTGGTTCTGATACTTCAGCAGTTGCCTTAGCAGTAAAATTGCAAGGAAAGTGTGAAATTTATACTGATGTGGATGGTATATATTTTACAGATCCAAGAAAATATCCACAAGCTAAAAAAATAAAAGAAATAGAGTATGAAGAAATGTTGGAACTGGCAAGTCTTGGTGCACAAGTGATGCATTCAAGAAGTGTAGAGTTGGCACAAAAATATGGCATTGAATTGTATGTTGGTTTATCATGTAGTGAGATTGAAGGAACATATATAAGGGGGAGTAAAAAAATGAAATTAGAGGATAAAGTTATTACAGGTCTTGCAACTTGTGATAATGATGCAGCAATAACAATAGTTGATATAAAAATAGAGGATGTTTCTAAGTTATTTGAAAAGGTAGCAAATGATGGAATTAGCATAGATATGATAAGTCAGACTGCTCCTAAAAGTGGAAAAGTTAATGTATCATTTACAATACCTAAAGATGATTTAAATGAGTGTGAAAGTATAGTTGAGCATTTTGTATGTAGAGAAAATATAATAATTGATGAAGATATTACGAAGTTTTCTTTAGTTGGATTAGGTATGAAAAACACAAGTGGAGTAGCTGCAAAAGTATTTAAAATATTAAGTGATAACAATATAGCAGTAAAATTAATTACAACATCAGAAATAAGAATAACATGTGCTATAAGCTCTTTATCAAAAGAAGTTGCAATAAGGGAAATAGCAAAAGAATTCAATATATAAAATATAAAATCGTAAGTTATGGATAGGAGGGTATTATGAAACTTCATGGAACTATGGCAATAAAAGATAATACATTATACATTGGAGGAGTAAGTACAGTAGAGTTGGCAAAAAAATATCAAACACCTCTTTACGTGTTTGATGAAGAACTAATAAGAAACAATTGTAAAGAATATAAAAAGTATTTTAAGGTGAATGAAAATAATAATAAAATTGCATATGCAGGCAAAGCTTTCTTGCCTAAATATATGTGCAATATAATAAATGAAGAGGGATTATATTTGGATGTGGTATCTGGTGGAGAATTATATACAGCATATAAATCTAATTTTCCTATGGAAAGAATACTATTTCATGGAAATAATAAAACTATAGATGAAATTAAAATGGGTGTTGATTTAGGTGTTGGAGTATTTGTAGTTGATAATTTTTATGAACTAGATATACTAGAAAATTTATGTAAAGAAAAAAATATAATTCAGAATATTTACTTTAGAGTAACTCCGGGAATTGATGCTCATACACATAAATATATAAAAACAGGACAAATAGATTCTAAATTTGGCTTTGCTTTGATTAATGGAGATTTTTATAATGCAGTAAACAAGTTGAAAAATTACCAATATGTCAAATTAATCGGAATACATGCTCATATAGGTTCACAAATATTTGAGGTTAAACCATATGAAGAAGAAGTAGATGTTATGCTTAACTTGGTAAAAACTTTAAAAGATGAGTATGATATAGAAATTAAAGAAGTTGATTTTGGCGGTGGTATAGGTGTTTATTATACTGAAAATGATAAGCCAAGAAGCATAAGAGAATTTTGTGAAAAAATTATAGAGAAATGTGAAAAAAAATGTAAGGAATTAGAAATAAATATGCCTACATTAATATTAGAGCCAGGAAGATCACTAGTTGCAAATGCAGGAAGTACACTATATTCAATTGGTTCAATAAAGGATATTAAAAATGTGAGAACTTATGTAAGTGTTGATGGAGGAATGACAGATAATATAAGACCATCACTATATCAAGCTGGATATGAATGTGCCATAGTAAATAAAATGAATAGTGAAAAGACATCACATAAGGTTACTATAGCAGGAAAATGTTGTGAAAGTGGAGATATATTAATATCTAATACAAGTATACTAGATATTGAAAGTGGAGATATACTAATTACAACATCTACAGGAGCTTATGGATATTCCATGGCATCAAATTATAATAAAATACCTAAAAACCCAGTTATTTTCGTAGATAAAGGAAAAGATAAACTTGTTTGTAAAAGACAAACATTGGAAGATTTACTATCTTTAGAATTATAATATAAATATGAAAGGGGTAATAGTAGAAATATTCACTATTGCTCCTTTTTAATTT
>JALFMW010000194.1 GCA_022782605.1 Clostridium sp.
TCTTCCACAGTCATAATACCTTTAACTATAAATGGTAGTTTAGTAGATGCTTTTAACTCTTTTAAAGCTTCAACATCTTTAGGTACAACTTTTTTACCATGCATAGATAAAGTAACAAGTCCACAAGCATCTATATCAACACCTACAGCATAAGCTCCAGCTTCTTCTGCCAATTTTATCTTCTTTATTATATCGTGGTTTTCCCAAGGTTTTATAAATACTATTCCTTCACCATTGTTTTCTTTTAATACATCTAAGTTATCCATTAAGAATGAATCAACAGCAGTATCTCCTACCATTGGGTATATACCACTTTCTATACATCCTTCAACTACAGGAGTTATATATTCTCTTTCACTTATTTTTCCACCCATATTTAAAGTTGTTCCAGTTACAGGAGCCGCAAATATAGGAGCTTTCATTTTCTTACCGAATAATTCTACTGAAGTATCAGGATTTAATACATTATGTATTACTCTCATATTTATTTTAACATCTTGTAAACTTTTGAAGTTTTCAGTAAAAGCAGATCCAGATCCTTTTCCACCCATACCAGGAACTTCTCCAGCACAAGCTACACCGTTACATGCTTTACATACTTTACAACTTCCATTTAAATTTTCTCTAGCTTCTTTTAAAAGTTCTTTATAGTCCATGAGTACGACCTCCTATTAAATAAAATTTGATTTAAATTCATTTTCAATAACATTATAGCTTATAATACATTCTTAAGGAAACTTTTTCTGTGTATTGGTGTTATACCTAATTTTTCTATAGCTTCATAGTGTTCCTTTGTTCCATATCCTTTGTTTGATTTGAATCCATACTCTGGATATATTTCATCATATTCACACATCATTCTGTCTCTAGTAACCTTAGCTAATATGCTGGCAGCTGCTATTGATATAGACTTAGAATCTCCTTTAATGATTGGATTTTGTTTTATATCAACTCCTGGAATAGTTACAGCATCAACTAGTAAATAATCTGGTTGCTTTTTCATTGAGTTTAAAGCTTTTTTCATTGCCATATATGTGGCATTTAATATGTTATAATCATCTATCTCTTCATTATCAACAATCCCTATACCATAGTCTAGTGCCTCATTATTTATTATTTCATATAATTCTTCTCTTTTACTTTCTTTTACCTTCTTAGAATCGTCTATACCTTCTATTTTCGTATTGTAAGGTAAAACTACTACAGCAGCAACTACTGGACCAGCTAGTGGCCCTCTACCAACTTCATCTATTCCACCTATATATACATATCCTTTTTCATATGCATCTTTTTCATATGTATTTATCATTTCTAATCTGGCTTCTTCTTTTCTAATAGCATCAAGCTTTTTAGCTAAAGACACTGCCATCTTTTGTACTGATTTTCTATCATCGCTTTTTAAGATATCTATATATTCTAAGTATTGATCTACTTTTAAGTTATCAACTATTTCTTTTATTTCTTTTACACTTTTGTTTTGCATTATTTTCTCCTTGTGTTTTTATCTTATTATTCTCTTATCTTTTCTATTTTATCATATTATAAAAATACGTGGATATTTTTATCCACGTATTTCATAAATCAATTTCCACATCCATTTTCACAAAAACTGCTTTTAATACAAGATTTACTTGATAAGATTGTCTCACTCCAGTTTTACACCATATGGCAAAATGTTCGCAGTTATTTCCTGGAAGAAAGAATTTCCTTTCTCCTATTTTACTTCTTGCTCTCTTTACAGTTTCTTCAGGTGAATATATTTTAAATTTAACCTTATTTTTTATTTGGTAAAGAAGATATAAAGCTTGTGCACTATTTGCTAAATCTCGCTTTAATCCTTTGGCTCTCATCCTCTCTACAGAATGTGATTTATCTTCTGAAAATTTATATACATAATATTTATCTGAATCCCCTAGAAAATTTTCTATGCATGTTTCACGAATCACCATTTTTCTAAGTAAGAAATCTTCATCTTTGCCACTGTAGTGAATAACATGATTTTTATCTACAAATATGCCAAAATGATTGTATATACCGTGATTTACACATATCACATCACCATACTGAGGCTCGACCAACTTTTACCCCTCCCCAAAATATGTTTATATATTTAGAATATGATTTGTTTTTCATATTGTTATAAAAAAAGAATGCTAAACTGAATATCAGTATAACATTCCTATTTTTATATTATTTTTTATCTTAAGATAAGACTATTCTTCTAATCTATATCCTACCTTAAATACTGTTTTTATATTATTTTTTAAATCAAGCTTTTCTCTAATACGTTGAATATGAATATCCACTGTTCTAGTTTCTCCTCCATATTCAAATCCCCATACTTTCTCTAATATCTGTTCTCTAGATAAAGCTATATTTTTATTTTTTAGAAGTAAAATTAGTAACTCATATTCTTTTATTGTCAAATATATTTCTTCATTATTTAATTTAACAATTCTCTGTTTTGTATCTACTTCAATATTTTTAAATTTAATATGGTTATCATTTTTATTGTATCTTCTTAATACAACTTCTATTCTAGCTAATAACTCCATTGTTTCAAATGGTTTTATTATATAATCATCAGCTCCCAGCCTTAATCCTTTTACTCTATCTAAGACAGATTCTTTTGCTGTTACAAATATAACTGGTGTATTATGTTTTTTTATTTTTTCAATTAATGAAAAACCATCTATTCCTGGTATCATTACATCTAACAAAATCAAATCTACCCTTTGTCTTTCTAAGAATTCTTCCGCCATAATGCCATCTTCTGCTGTAAACACCTCATAACCTACTAGTTGTAAGTTTATAGATATCAAGTCTCTAATAGGTGCTTCATCTTCTACTACTAATATTTTCATCACTAAATCTCCTTAGATGGATTTCTTCTATATCTAGTAATAAATTTGTTTTTGCTATAAATATCAATTACAAACTTATCACTTGGATCATTTTTCTTTGTAAATGTACAAACTTTATAATTGTAATTATAGTTATTCACATCAGATACACTTAGATTGTATGAGTCTAAATCAAATCCTAATGCTGTTACTAAATCTCTTACAATTTCTAAAATTTCACTTTTACTTAAATTTGTAGATATCTCTGGATTGTTATTAATATCCTTATCAATATATTTGTTAACATATATATCATTTATTTCTCTATTTATAGTATTTATCTCCACACCACAGGATAAGTTAGGTCTAGACCAACTTATATTCCAATAATATGATTCAGAGTTACTATCATTTTTATATAGATTTACATATATTTTGCTATCATCACTATCCAAATCATTGCCTAATATATCTTCTATATAGTATTTTGCTATTTTTATAGCTTCATTTCTATTTATTAAATTACTACTTCCTACTTGATTTTCATTATAATTTTTTACATCTCTTTGACTATATAATACATTTTCTCTATATGGATAATCTATATTAAAAAATAAAAATAGAGTACTAAATAACAAAGCTAAAACTACAACAATTATTTTAATTTTCATTAAAAAAATGCTCCTTATTAAAAGCTAAAATTACCTCTGTTCCAACATTTAGTTCACTTTTTATATCCAATGAAATATTATTTATATTACAAATTTCACTGCATATGGAAAGACCTAGTCCAATTCCATTATTTTTTCTAGTTCTAGCCTTGTCTACCATATAAAATGGTTCTAATACTTTGTCTAAATCTTCTTTAGGTATACCAATGCCTTTGTCCTTAATTTTTAACATATATTCATCTGTATCCTTATTATAATAACCCTCTATATCTATTCTGGAATTTGTATCAGATGCTTTAATACTATTATCCATAATATTAGTAAGCAAAATTTCTAGTAATCCTTTATCAATCCAAATATCTATATCTTCCATGTTTATATTTAGATTTATGTTTTTTATTTCCATTTTATATATTAATGTATTCTTCACATTGATTATAGAATCTTTTAAATTTACTTTTTTTAAATTTTGCTTTTCTTCTCTCATTAAAGTTAATTTCAATAGTGTGGAGTTTAAAGTTTCCAGTCTTTTAGCTTCTGAATTAATATATTCAAGAGATTTAATTTTTATATCTTCACTTACCTTATTTTTTAATAAGAGTTCTGAATAACCTATAATTGATGTAATAGGTGTCTTTATTTCATGATTTAAACTATCTATAAATCTTTGCTTTGATTCATTTAAATATTTTAATTCTTCTATATTATTTTCAATAACATCTATCATAAGGTTAAAATTATGTTCTAATACTCCTATTTCATCATTTTTTTGACTTTCAACAACTCTTATATTATATTCACCTTTTGCTATTTCTTTAGATACAGCGCTTAATTTTACTAAAGGATTAGTTAATTTTTTTGATATTATATACATACCTATGGACAAAATAATTAACATTATGAAATCAATAATTATAAAAAAATTATAATTATTGATTCTCTCTGTGTAAACATATTGTATATCTTTTGATATAATCAATTTAAAATCTCTATTTTCTAAATTAACAACAGAACTTACAAAGGCATGCTTTCTATTATTTATAGTTCTTATAATAAAAGATTTTTCATCTTCTTTTGCCTTTAAAATTTCTTCTCTTTTACCTGATATTTTTTCTTTTAAATCAGATGTTATTTCTTTATTTTCCATGGAGTATAATTCTGTGCTATATTGTTCTACATTATTTACTGAATATCCATTTATAATAATATCCATCCAATTTTTCATATTAGATTCACTATTTACTTCTATATTCATCAAATAATCTGAATTTAAATACATAACTGATTCTACATTTAAATATTTATACATCAAAGTTTTTATTGCAGTATTTAGATTTTCACTATGAATTTTTTCTATTAATATTATTCCTCCTCCATTAAATAATAATAGAAATAATATTAATGAGTATAAAAATATCTTCTTCCAAAACTTCATATTATCACCAGTTATTCTTCAGTTTTAAACTTTATTATATATTATACTAAAGTTCTAAATTCATATCCGTTATCTTTAAAATATTTTATTATTGCAGGTAGAGCTTTTACTGTTTCTTCTTTACCATATGTGTCATGCATTAACATAACTACCATCTCTTTTCCCTCAGCAGTTTTTATAGCATAATCAGTTAATTCCTGAGCGTTTTTCTTAGGTCCTTCTGCGTCAGCATTTAAAGCATTCCAGTCTATAGAAACCATATCATTTTCTTCTAAATATTTATCTAATGGTTCCATGCCTTTCCATGACATATATCCACCTGGACATCTGATTACTTTTGTTGAGAAATTCTCTCCTAAAACAGATTTTAATAACTCTTCATTTTTTTCAAAATCAGCTTTAAAAGCATCTATATCTAAATAGCGACCTGGGTATAATTTTTTAAAATCATGACTATATCCATGATTTGCTATGGCATGTCCTCTATTAAATTCTTCTTTTATTAATTCTTTAGCAGTTTCTCCTCCATTTTCTATATTAGATCCTGTTAAAAAGAATGTTGCTTTTACATTATTTTCATCTAAAATTCTTAGTACTTCTGGTGTGTTAGTTTTTGATGTACCATCATCAAAAGTTAAAAATACTACTTTTTTACCATCATTTGAATAATCATATTTAGCTAGTTTTTGAGCTACTTTTTTAGCATCATAAGTATATTTTTTACCTTCTTCATTAGTTCCAACATAATTTACTATCTTTTCTTCTTCTTTTTTGTTTTCTTCTGCCTCTGCACTAATTGATATATTTTCATCATTTTTTATATGATTTTTATTTAGTATTTTTGTGAAAGGTATACTTGCACCCCATACTACAATCCCACTTATTCCTAAAGCTAAAGCTACTCTTTTAAAATTTAATTTTCTTCTCATCACAATCTCCCTCGTTGTTAAATTATTTGATGAGATTATAATAATATATAGGGGTATAATTTCTGATAAAAACTTGTTTCAAAGTTGTAAAATATGCAATTATTTAATTGGAAATAATTAGACATTTATTTTTTAATTTACAAAATATCTTAGCTCAAATTAATCAATTGTAATAAAAAACTCCCATGCTATTATTTATAATCATGGGAGCTTTTTATTAAGCCATATAATCTGCTGGTTCTTCTAAAGATATTTGTCCTATTTTACCTTCTCTGTATTCATTTAATACAGTTAAAGCTATTCTAGTATAATCTAGTTCTTGTCTTCCTAAGATAAATCCTCTTTTTCTACCTATCATCTCCATAGTTTCTAAAGGAGTTTCTCCTAAGTTCTCTAATTTATATCTAGCCATTAATTTTTCTGGCTCTATTTCCATAAGTTTTTCTATAAATTTAAGACCTAGTGTATCTATATCAAGTATTTCGTCTTTTATAGCTCTAGAAAATGCTAAGTTAAGAGCAACTTCTTGATCTTCAAATTTAGGCCAAAGTATACCTGGAGTATCTAAAAGTTCTAAGTTACCTTTAAGTCTAACCCATTGTTTACTTTTAGTAACACCTGGTTTATCTCCAGTTTGAGTACTTTTTCTTCCTGTAAGCTTATTTATTAGAGTTGATTTACCAACGTTAGGTACTCCAACTATCATAACTCTGATAGCTCTTTCAGTTCTACCTTTTGCTTTTAGGTTTTCCATCATTTCTCTAGTTACATTCTTACATTCTTCTATTATTTTATTAACACCATTACCTCTTGTAGTAGATACAGGTATTGCTTTTATTCCTTTTTTAGCATAGTAATTAACCCATTTGCTTAAGTTAGCTGGATTAGCTAAGTCACTTTTATTTAAAACAACTACTCTTGGTTTATTTCCTACTATTTCATCTATTTGAGGATTTTTACTTGAGTAAGGTATTCTAGCATCTAGTAACTCAATTACAACGTCTACTAATTTTAAGTTGTTTTGAACTAATTCCTTAGTTTTTTTCATATGTCCTGGATACCAGTTTATATGTAAATTATCGTCTTTTAAATAATCGTCATAATCACTTCTTCT
>JALFMW010000233.1 GCA_022782605.1 Clostridium sp.
CCAAAGAATCCATCTTCTCCAAATAATCTGTCTAACATTGTTGTATACCTCCTGTTGATATATATTTTTTATTATTGTTGAGCTATCGCTCTTAACATATAATATGCAGATTTATTTATTTGTGATAATATTTTTTATTTCTCCTCAGATAAAATTTTTATATCTCTTTAGTATCCATTTAATAATTGATGAACCACTGCCAAAAAACTATTATGACCTGACAGTAGTTCATCCAAAACCAGGTATTACTTTTTTACTCTTTTAGTCACAACTGCAATTATAATTATAGTTTACGCCATTATCCATGCAGTCACTGTCATTATCATTCATGCCACAAGAGCAAACAATTAGTAGTAAAATTAAGAACGGAATCCAGTCTGTTATGCAAATATCAGCCCAACATTCTTGAAATGCCAAGAATAAAAAGAATAGAACTATTATCCACCATCCCGTTCCACCCAAACACTCAAACATTCTAGTCAAACTACTATTCATGTAATTACCTCCCTTTAACAAAAGAGATGCCCATTTTATGTAATTTCCAAAGTTGATAATTGGCAAAACTCTTCTAATATATCATATGATTGTTCCTAAAAAGAGTTCACTATAATATAAATAAAATTCTAACTTTCTTATATAAAATATAAATCTATAAAACAAAAGGAGGTGATTCCTTTATTAATTGGAATCACCTCATTATATTTTAATATATTGTTTATAATTATTTATTTGCTATTAGCAGCAACAACCATCATCTTCTAGGAAGAATAGTAACATTACTATTAATATTATCCAGATTATAGCTGACTCTTCACAGAATAAAAATTCTAATAAATCATCACCTAAGCAAAATATTAAAAATATTACTATTATAGGCAATAGCCATCCTCCACCAAAATCAAAACCACCGAAAAATCTAGAAAGATTAGTATTTTCTGACATAATATATTCTCCTTTCTTAATATTTAATAAGCTTCTTGCTTATTTACTTTAGAATATGATTTTATCGACTAATTTGTTACAAAAAATAAAAAAACGACTTATTAAGTCGGTTTTTATTTATTAATTTTATTTCCTAAAATATTATTCTTTTTTAGTATTTTTAGTTACAAAGCATAAAAAACAGCCTATATTATCTAAAAAGAAAATATAAGCTGTTTTTTATGTTTTTAGCAACATCCGTCATCAAAATTAAATAACAATAATATAATTAAAATTATCCAAATCCATATACTATCATCATCAAATAAATCATCAAATATATTAGTAGCTAAAAGTAAAAATACAATTGCTATTACTATTAATAATCCTCCGTTAAATCCACAATCATCTCCGCCAAAAAATCTTGATAAAGTCTCCTCCAACTTGGCCATGTCATTCCCCCCTTAAAGTCAAAAGGCTATCTTACTCTACACTAATATATGTTTTTAAAGATAAATAAGTTACTTGTATAAAATTTTTATTCATAAGTTTATCAAGCTCATCTTGGCTTTCATTATCTGATTTAAATACTAATTTTAAGTACTCTTCTTTATCATTTTTATTTTCTTCACTTATAGCCTCTATTAATAATTCTATAGATGATATTTTTATTACTTTATATTTATCAAATAAAAAAGATGTGTTTGCACTTTCCATTCCCCTTTTTATTGTGAGCAGCCTTGATATGTACTCACCTTTGGCACTGTCAACTTTCTCTTTATTCTTTACATACTCTTCTAAAATTAAATTACTCTCAGTAACGTAGTCTTTCATTTTGTCCATATCTATTAGAAGTGAGTTATAGAAAAGACACCCAAGAATAATAAAAAATCCTGTTACTGAGCATAAGAATAATCCAATGTTTTTCATTACTCTTCCTCCTAAAGTTAAATTCTTCTATTAAATTTATATTCATTTTTTAAAACTTTAGGACTTTTTTTGATTATATATTGAAAAATTGCCAATATTATATTAAACTACAATTAAATTTTATTTTATCATGGAGGTAATCAATGTTTGAAAAAATCAGAGATATTATAGTTGAACAATTAGGTTTAGATGATGCTGATGCTTTAACTATGGATACATCACTTAAAGAAGATTTAGATGCTGATTCTTTAGATGCTGTTGAAGTAATAATGGCATTAGAAGATGAGTTTGATATAGAAATACCAGACGAAGAAGCTGAGAACTTCAAAACTATAGGTAATATAGTTGAATACATAGAAGCTCAATAATATATAAAAAGGGATGTTTTTAACATCCCCTTTTTATGCCCATTTCTGCAATATATTTACCATAAATTCTTTTATATCCATTCCATAAATATCATTTAATATTTCTCCTTTTAAAACATCTTCTGGTCTTCCATAAGAAACTACTTTACCAGATTGAATCATGAGTACTTTATCTGCAAAGTATTGTACTAAATTTAAATCATGTAATACACCTATTACAATTTTATTATTAGTTTTTACCCATTCATTAAGATTTTCTAAAAGGTCTATTTGATTTTTAAAATCAAGATGATTTGTTGGTTCATCAAGTAAAATTATATCTGGATCTTGTGCAAATATTTTTGCCAAGAAAACTCTTTGAAGTTGACCACCTGATAGCTCTGTAATTAATTTATCTTTAAGTTCATATATACCAACTTTTTTCATACTATCTACTATTATTCTTTTATCTGTCAAAGATAATTTTGAAAAAACTCCTTTTGAATAAGCATATCTACCTAGAGATACAGTATCATAAACAGTATAAGGAAAATATATTTGAGACGTTTGACTCATAAGAGCAACTTTTTTTGCTAAGTCAATTCTACTAAAAGAACTCACTTCTTTATTATCTATTTTTACACTTCCCTCATACTCAATAATATTTGCTATGGATTTTAGTAATGTACTTTTTCCACATCCATTAGGACCCACTATACATAGATTTTCTCCATTATTTACATTGAAACTTAAATCTTTAATTATCTTTTTATTATCGTATCCACAATAAATGTTTTTTACTTCTATCATTTAACATCAGCTTCCTTTTTTAAAATATACATAAGCAAAGAATGGTGCACCTATTAAAGCTGTTACAGCTCCCACTGGTAATTCCATTGGAGCAACAATTGTTCTAGCAATTAAATCTGTAATTACCATAAGTCCTCCACCAAATAAAAATGACATTGGCACAACATATCTATGATTTGAGCCAAATACTTTTCTTACTACATGAGGTGCTATTAAATCTACAAACCCAATAGTTCCACTTAGGGCAACAGAACCTCCCGTCAGTATTGCACATAAGATAAATAATTTTCTCTTTACATTATAAGTATCCACACCTACAGCCTTTGCTTGTTCTTCTCCAAATGTTAGAATATCCATTTCCTTAGTAAATCTAAATACGCCTATCATACCGATTAAGAAAAATGGGCATATTAATTTTACATAAGTCCAACCTCTCATAGCAAAACTACCCATTTGCCATAAAGTAATAGTTTTTAAATCATTACTAAAAAATGATGTCAGTGTAGTTAAAAGTGCATTTACAAATAAAGATAAAACCATACCTACAAGAACAATAGTATTATTAGACATTGCTCTATCAATTTTTGTAGAAAATACTATAACAGAAAACATTGTTATTAATCCGAATATAAATCCTACAAAAGGTAGAGTAAAACTTCCTACAATAGGTATTGTTATCCCACTTACTACTATAAGACCTGCACCTAAAGATGCTCCTGAAGATACTCCTAGTGTATAGGGTGATGCCAACTCATTTTTTAGTACAGATTGTACTACAGCTCCTCCTGTTGCTAAACATCCTCCTACTAAAAATGCCAGCAATACTCTTGGTAGTCTCAACTTCCAAATTATAGAGATATCCTTGGCAGTGATACTTTCTGCCAAGGATATATTTAAAGTTTTATTTAAGATTATTGATAATGTGTCAATTAAACTTATGTCAGAGCTTCCTATGGATGTTCCTAACAAGAGTATTATAAATATTGCAATAATACTTAAAATTGACTTTTTCTTATTTGTCATATTTATCTGGATAAGTAGCTTTTGCTATTTCCTTTAAAGCTTTTATTATATTTTGAGTTGGACGAGAAGCTGAATTTGAATCTATATAGTAAACTTGATTATTTTTAACAGCGTTTATATGTTCCCATCCTTCACGAGATTTTATTTCTTCAGTAGGATTTTCCACATAATTAACTGTAGTTAATATTACATCTGGATTTGCATCTATTACTGACTCTTCACTTGGAGATATCCATGAATTTTCATTTGCAAATATGTTCTCAGCGCCTATAATTTCAATCATTTCATTTAAGAATGTTGATTTTCCAACACTATATAATGTAGGTGCAGGCCCTATTTCAAGATAAACTTTCTTTTTATCTTTTATTGTTTTTCCTATAGTAGATATTTCTTCTATATCACTTTTCATTCCATCAACTATTTCTTTACCTTTATCTTCTTGATTAACTATTGATGCAACAAATTCTATATCTTTATATATACCTTCTATACTTTCACTACTTGGTATATAAACTACAGGTATTCCTGCATCACTAAGTGATTTAAATGGATCATCTGATGAACCTGCTTTATTATATCCTGAAGCAATTATTATATCTGGTTCTAAACCAATTATCTCCTCTGCATCTGGAGCAGTAAAGTCCATTTTCACTACATCTTCCTTTACTCCTTCAATTCCTTCAGAGTATGTATCCATACATACAATTTTATCTCCCATACCTAAAGCTGTTAATATTTCTGTATTAGAAGGTGCTGTTGATACTATTTTTTCAATATTTGTTGGTATTGTTACTTCATTTCCTTCTCTATCTGTTACAGTTTCTTCCTTTGTGCCATTATTACATGCAACTGTAAAAAGCATTACTAAACATAATAGCACTGATAATAATTTTTTCTTCATTTTTTCTCCTTTTTATTTTTCTAATATTATGTACTTATTCCTCAGGTTTCCATATTTTAACTTATTTTTAATTATATTAATTCACTAATTTTAAGTAAATATTATAATTAATCTTTTAAATAAATAGTATTTTATTTATAAATATGTTTTTTATGAATTAAAAAAGCCTACCATAGGGTAGGCTTAAATATCTATTATTATTTTATGATATATATTCTAGATATTTCCTTCACCCCGAAGAAACTATTTTTCAATTCTAGGCAGGTCTCCTGACTTAGCTTCATCCTACTTCTCATCTTCCCATAATATATAAATATTACAGTGATATAATTGAGTTTCGTCCACATTACAGTAGCGGGGGCTGTAGAGGAATATACACCTCTTTCCCTTTTAATTTATCTATGATAAAAACCTAAAATCTCATTTATTCATTTATTTTTATTATAACATACTATATAAATATTTCTATATATAAAATTTATTCATTTCAATGTATTATTTTTCTTCGAAGAAGCTAACATTTTTTATTACTATATCCACAGTTCCATCTTCATTTTGTCTAACGCTATATTTCATTGGATCCTCAAAATCAACTAAGTTACCTTTTATATCAAATCCATTATCTGTTTTTATACTTCTTTTTTTAAGCTTTTTCTCAACCCATTTTTTATCTATATTAAAGTTTGTTTCAATACCTCTCTCTTCCATTAGCTCTTTGAAACTTACTTTTAGGGCCTCATCATCTATTGAAGTTTCTACAAATTGTTCTATATCAACTTCTTCTTTTTCTTTTAATGTATAATTTAATATACTTCTAACATCTTCTGCTTTTTTAATATTATTACCCATAGCATTTGTTATCCAGTTATCAGCAGTAGTTTTAAAAGTTTTTGTATTAAATTTATCATCATTTACCTTTTCTGCATTTAAGAATTCATTTATAAATCTTGATTTCTTTTCTGAATCTTGTTCTTTTTCTGAGTCTTTGTCTAAAAGTCTTAAGTGGAAATCATCGTTTATTCCATTTAATCCAACTAAAGCAGCTTGTTTTTGCTTTCCTGTCTCTGGAATACCTATTTCGTTACTTATTATTTGTATATTGAATTTATCATCTAATAATTCTATTGAGTGAGTATATAGTTTTTTATAATCAAGTTTTAAAATTCCAACATACTTTTCATCCTTAACACTATATAAACACATTGCTAAGTCGCAAGAATCTATATCTTCATATTTTTTCATTATATCAAATAAGTATGATGCTATTTCTTTTGAGTTCTGAACAAAAGTATCTGCATCATAAATGATTTGTTCGCAACAATTTTTTATTAAATTATCACTATAATCTTTAAATACTGCCTTTCTTAAATCATCATCTTTCGCAACTTTATTAATAAGTTTCTCAAAAAACTTATCAACTTCTGCATTATTTTTTCCTTCGAAATCATTTAATATTGGACCTTCACTATTTCTATCAAGAACGTGAACAATATACTTATGTACAACCATACTTAACCTCCGTATTTTAACTTAATTTTTCTATTAATTCTTCCATATCTCTTGGAAGTGGTGCCTTAAACTCTAAATCTTCTCTAGTTCTCGGTTGTTGGAATTTTAAACTATAAGCATGAAGTGCTTGTCTCTTTATTAAATCTTCATCAATATAACCGTAAAGCTCATCACCTATTATTCCATGGCCTATATGATTTAAATGAACTCTTATTTGGTGAGTTCTTCCTGTCTCTAGTTTTAATTTTAAAACTGTAGCATCTTTAAGTCTTTTTACAACTTCATAATGTGTAACTGAAGGCTGTCCATCTTCATGAACAATTCTCTTTACACTATCATCAGTTGGTCTATAAATAGGCTCATTTATTGTTCCAAAATCTTCTTTGACAACACCTTTTACAACTGCTATATACATTTTTTCAACTTTATCATCTTTCATATCTGATGATAAAACAAATTGGGCATAAGGATTTTTAGCAACAATAACTAAGCCTGATGTATTCATATCAAGTCTATTTACAAATCTTACTTTAACTTTTTCATTTTTCTCCATTATATAGTGAGTAATACCATTTGCTATGGTATTTTCAAAATGGCTCTTTGTTGGATGAACTACCATAAATGGTGGCTTATTTACCATTATTATGTCAAAGTCATCATATATTACTTCAAGGTTTAAATTTTGTGGTTTAAAATCTGCCATATCCTCTTGAATTTCAACTTCTATTAAATCACCTTTGTTGATATTGTCTGCTGGTTTAATATATTTACCATTTACCTTAACAGTTTTATATCTTTTCATTTTTGATAAAGATCTCACTGAAAAGTTTAATTTATCTAATAAAACTTCCTTCAAAGTTAAATTTTCATCTTCATTTATATATGAAATAACATTATATTTCTGATCTTCTTTTCTAAACATTTGCTCACCTACTTTGTCTTAATACTATTTATATTACCATAAATTTATATATTTATATAAGCAAAAAGAAAAATTTTCATTATACAAAAAAATAAAATCACACTTTATTTGGTGTGATTTCTTACTAAAATTATATTAAATTTATTATTCTATAGTTTCATATCCTTTACAAACATCTATCCATTTATCTGCATGAGAGAATCTTTCCAATTCATCACAAGTAAGCTCTATTGATGAATTGCTACTTCCTGCTGCAGGAAAAACTGTATTGAATCTTTTCATAGATACATCCAAATAAACCTTCACTTGATTATTTCTTATGGCAAATGGACAAACGCCCCCTATCCCATGACCTATATATTCCATTACTTCCTCTGGAGTCAACATTTTAGCTTTATGACCAAATTCTGCTTTAAATTTCTTATTGTCAATTTTAGCATCACCAGCCGTTACTATTAATATAGCATTATCTCCTTCTTTATTTTTAAATGAAAGAGTTTTCGCTATTCTAGCAGGAATAACTCCAACTGCTTGAGCAGCCAATTCAACGGTTGCTGATGATTCTTCATGCTCTACCACATCATTTTCTCTATTGTATTGTTTAAAATACTCTCTTACCTTTTCAACTGACATAAGTTTCACCCTCCACTTACAATATTTCCCTATAATTATTCCCAAAATAAGTATAACATATAAAACTTTTCAAAACAAAAATTGACCTTCTTTCATAAAATTCTTATTTATTTAAAATTCTACCCTAGTAGTTGTTGATGCTTTGAAGTATAATTTTAATGAAATAAATAATAGTTTAAGGAGGAAATCAAATGAAAATTGGAGTAATGAGTGACACTCATGGAAGTTTACCTTATTTAGAAAAAGCATTAGATGTATTATCTGACTGTGATGTGTTGCTTCATATTGGAGATGTACTATATCACGGCCCTAGAAATGATCTTCCTGAAGGTTATAATCCAAAAGCTGTAATAGAAAAAATAAATAATCTTGATAACATTACAATTGTTAGAGGAAACTGCGATGCTGATGTTGATCAAATGGTTATTAAACATCCTATAGAATCTCCTTTTGTACATAAAAAAATAGATAATATTAGTGTACTTATGGATCATGGATATACTAAAAGTAGAGATGAACTAATTTCAAAAGCAAGAGAATTAGGTGTTGATATATTAATTCTTGGACATACTCATGTAAAAGAGTTATCTGTTGATAGAGATATAATCGTATTAAATCCTGGAAGTACTGCTATACCCAAAGATGGCACTAATTCTGTTGCAACTATAGAAATATTAAATGATGAAAACTTAGAAGATGAATTTGAGTTAGAAATAAATCTAATCGATATAAATACAAAAAAAATAATTGAATTTGATCATTGTGATGATGACTGTGAATGCCATACTCATTGTGATTGTGGTGACGATCACTGTCATACTCATTAATATTTATATTAAAAAGTGGTTAACTCAACATTAACCACTTTTATTTATGGAATTATTCCCCAAAATATTCATTATAATATATCTACCTTTTTCAATATATCATGCATAACTAATAGTCCCAAACAGAAAATTATACCTAACATTCCTGCCACTTGAATCCCTACAAATATGGCTATTATTGTAGACAATGGACTTATTCCCACATTTGCTGCCACAAGTCTTGGTTCAAGTATTTGTCTTATTATTGATAATGCTATAAATACTATTGATATTCCTATGGAAACAAAATAATTTTCTATAATAAAATAATAAATTATCACTGGTACAAAAATTACTACTATACCTAAAAAAGGTATTAAATCAAGTAGGGCTCCTATTATACCTAGAGGTAATCCATAAGGGATTTTAAATATTAAAAAGCTCATCCATATAACTAGAAAAGTTATACTCATAAGAATCGCATATGCTTTTATATATCCTTTTACTGAATATACTATTTCACTTTTTACTCTTCTTACCTTTATTTTTGTCTCATCTGTAAATATATTCAAAAATCCATATCCTATCTTATCAAAATCTTTGGCTATAAAATATGTAGACATAAATAATGTTATTATGATAAGAATTAAGGTTGGTAAGGATGTTGCTAAATCAATTGTTTTTGTTAACATTGATTTTGCTATATTGGCAAGATTATTACCATAACGTGATACAAGATCTTGAACATTTATACTATTATTCGATATGCCTTGTATATAATCCATATATTTACTCAAATTATCTATCCAATCATTTACCATTGTTCCAAAGTATGAATAGCTATTACTATCTATATCATTGAGAAATTCCACCAATTGATGACTTCCCTTTACTACTAAAATTGATGCAATAAAAATGACTAATGCAACACCTAATATACTTAAAAATAATGTTGATATTCCTTTATTTATTTTAAATTTTCTTTCTAGTTTTTGTGATAGAGGGTTAATTATAAATGCCAATAAGCCCCCTATAAAAAATGGTGCTATATATCCAAATGTTTTAATTACTACTAAAAACAGTAGTGAGTATATGATAAAAAATATAATATTATTTTTTAACTTATGTAAAAATGACTTGTTTAACACAGACATATACATCATTCCTCTCTTTATCTTTGATTATATACTTAATCAAAGTTTAATATACAACATTTGATTTTACTATAAACACATGAGTAAACCTTATTTGATTATTCATATTCACTTTATATATTATGTATGAACTTAAAAAATATATAAATAAAACACTGTTAAAAACAGTGCTTTATTTTTTATAACATTATTCTAATTTTCTTTATTCTATTTTTATCAACTGACTCTATATTAAACTTAATTCCATCTACTTCAATTACTTCATTTTCTTCTGGAATATGTTTTATATATCCTATAATATATCCTCCTATAGAGTCAAATTCTTCTGATTCTAATTCTATACCTAGTACTTCATTAACATCGCTAATTTTTGTACTTCCTTCAACAAGAAATTCATTGGAGTTTATTACTTGAATTTCATCTTCTTCTTCATCATATTCATCTTCTATATCTCCAACTATAACTTCAACCAAGTCTTCTATGGTTATTAATCCAGCTGTACCTCCATATTCATCTACAACAATAGCCATTTGACTTTTATCTTTTTTCATTTCTTCTAGAAGTTGCGTTATTTTCTTAAACTCATAAGTAAAAAATGGGTCTCTTATATATTTTTTAATATCAAAATTTTCTATTTCTTCATCGCTTAAGAATATTATATCTTTTATATTTAAAGTACCTATAATGTCATCTATTGTTTCTTCATATACAGGCATTCTACTTAACTTTTCTGTTTTAAATAATTCAATAATTTCATCATAACTATCTTCCATATCAATAGCTACAATATCAAGTCTTTGAACCATGGCTTCTTTTGCTTGCATATCACCAAACTCAAAAACATTATTGATTATTTCTCTTTCTTCTATTTCTAATAACCCTTCTTCGTGACTTACATTGACCATAGTTTTTAATTCTTCTTCTGTTATAAACGGCTTAACACCATTGTCATCTACTCCAAAGAGTTTAAATATTACTTTTGTTATTATATTAAATACCCATACGACTGGAGTTAATATTATCACAAAAAACTTAATAGGTTTTGATACTACTAAAGAAGCTTTCTCTGGGTTATTTGCAGATATAGTTTTTGGTGTTATTTCACCAAATATTAAAACTAAAACTGTCATAACTCCTGTAGCCATAGCTACACCTTGTGCTCCCAATGTTGCTGTAAATAATGAAGTTGCTATAGATGTTGCCGCTATATTAACTATATTATTTCCAATTAATATGGATGTAAGAAGTCTATTAGAATCTTCTACTAAAGAGCTTACCAACTTTGCTCCTTTAACTCCATCCTCTTCCATATGTCTCATTTTTATTCTACTAAGTGACATCAACGCTGTCTCTGATGCAGAAAAAAATCCTGACCCTACTAATAAAATTACTAATAAAATTATTTGAATCGAATTACTGGTCGAACTATCCAACCTTTACCACTCTCCTACATGTATATTTTCATATTATTAAGTATTATAGCATAAGTTACCTTCATTTTAAATTAATTAATTTTATTACAGAGCCATCTAAAATATTATGTCCATTTTTTTATCTATTAATTTAAACCTATCTTAAATATCTTATTTTAAATATAATTAAAAACAAACTTAAAAACTTTTTTATAATAAATCTTGCAAAAAAAATATTTTTTTAGGATTTAGTGTCATTTTATGTGCTTTTACATATATTATATTAAGAAAGGTTATGCAAGAGCCTTTCTTATAACAATAATATTTTGTTGTTACTCCTTTGTTGATATTTATTTCTGAGCTTCGAAAAAAAATGTATAAAATTCTAAATCACGGAAAGAATTATATATGAGAGCGGAAATTATATATCTCTCCCCCTAATAAGTATATATTTTTTAAGGCATCTACTATTCCCCCAGTAGGTGCCTCTTTTTTTCTATACAAAAAATTAGAACCAAAGCCATAAGGTTTTGGTTCTAATTTTTTAACTATATTCTATTTTCACCCTTGATCCTTTTCCAACATCACATGGACTTACTAAAAGTTTTACTGGCACTCTATTTTTCAATTCTTCCACATGGGAAATTATACCTATGCTTAATTGATCACTATGAAGATTTTCTAATGATTCCATAACTACATCTAAAAGATCCGTATCCAATGATCCAAATCCTTCATCCAAAAAGAAGAATTCCAATGGACTATTTCCTTTTAATTGTATTTGAGAAGATAATGCTAGTGCAAGGGATAATGAAGTTAAGAATGTTTCTCCTCCTGATAGAGAATCAACACTTCTTCTTTGTCCTCCATTCATATTATCTCTCATAATGAAATTAAGATTTTCATCTATTTCTAAAGCATATCTTCCTCTAGTTATATTATGTAATCTTTTTGATGCTTCTAGGGCAATATATTTAAGCTGGTTTGTTGCAACATATTCAACAAATTTATTACCCATTATTAACTTATTTATTTCATCTAATAGAGAGGCTTCATGTTCTGCTTTTTTAATTTCTTTGCTTAATGCCTTTATAGAAGCTAAGGATTTCTCTATATTTCTAAGTTCATTTTCTTTTGAACCAATCTCTTTTCTTAAATCTGCTATTTCATTTTTATAGATAGTAATAGAAGTAAGGAGATTTTCAAATTCTTCTGCTTTAACACTTCTTCCATCTAGTTTTTTATTTAAATCAGATATTTTTACTATTAAATACTTAGTTTCTTCATCAAAGTATTCTATCTCGCCTTTATATTTATTCTTATTTTCCAAAGGCAAAATAGACTTCTCAACTGTATTTGTTGAATCAAATTTATTTTGTATTAATAAATCTTTTAATGTTTCATTTTTAATTTCAAGTTGTTTTTTAGCTTGAGATAAAATACCATCTTTACTACTTTTAGATTTTGAATTTTCATCAAACTCTTGCTTTTTATTGAATAATTCTTCATGTAAATTTTTTTCATTATTTGTTATTCTATCAATTTCCCTCAAAGTAGATTGTAATAGTTTTGATGGAGATATTCCTTTGGCAATTTTATTAAGTTCATCTTCTTTAGATTTTATTTCTTTATATTTTGTATCTCTCATCTGAACTAAGTTTGAAAGTTTTTTATCTATTTCATTGAATAGACTAGTATTATCTCTCAGTTTTAAATCTAGCTCCTCTTTTTCTTTACTAAAAACTGCTATATCTTTATTTAAAATTTCAACTTTCTTTTCATTTTCAGCAATTTCTTTTACTTTTGACGCTAAATCATTGATTTTAACTTTAGATTTTAATGCTAAGTATTCAAAGTTAAGACTATCATATTTATGATTTAGACTTTCAAGCTTATCTTTTAAATCAATACTTAATTTTTTATCTAAATTTAAGTTTTCCTTGATTTTTACTTCTTCTTTTTCTATATCATATTTTGCATCTTTTACTTTATAAATATCTTCTGTTGCTTTCTTTGTATCTTCTTCCCAAGATGATACTTTAGTTTCAAGTATTTTTAATTCTTTTTGTTTTATATCTATTTCTTTTTGTAAAGATGATGAATTATAGTCACCAAGCTTGCTTTCCAGCTCACTTAAAGTGTTTCTTTTTAAATTTTCAACAGAATTAATTTCTCTATTTTTTAAAGCTAGTTCATCATAATTATTTTTTTCTCTATTATAATATTCTTCTAATTTCTTGATTTTTTCTTCAACTAATTTTGCCTCTTCAAAGTTATTGCTACTATAAATTTTTTCATGATGAGTTGAACCACAAACAGGACAAGGTTCATTTTCTTTTAGTTCTTCTCTTAAATATGCTGCCATATTTTTGAAAATTAAGTTTCCTTGCTCTTTCTTCATTTCATTTATAGATTTATTTATTCTTTCTAGTTTTTCACTAGATTCATTTAAATATCTCTGATTATCAAACTTAACTTTTTCATTTGTACTTAAATCATCTTTTATAGACTTTATTTGTTTTTCATAGTCCTTTGTATTTTCAAGTTTTGATTTTAAATTATGAAGATATTCTTTTTCATTAGAAATTAATTTATTATCTCCTGGACAATTTTTATTTAATGACTCCTGATGTTCTAATAATCTTTTTAATTTTTCATTTATAGATGTTTTATTCTTTTCAATATCTATATTTTTAAATTTTAATTCTTCAATTCTCTTGTTTACTTCTTTTAATAGTTGACTATTTACTTCTTTCTCTTCACTAAGCTTTTTCAATTCATCCTCTTTACTATAAGCTTCTATTATAGAGTTTTTTAAAGTTGTACTTATTGTCAATGATTCAATTTTCTTATAACTTTCTTGAATTTGTTTATATTTTGCATCAGCTTGTTTTTGCAGATCATTTATTTGTTTTTCATTTTTTTCTTTTTCCTTTGAATCATTATCTATTTCAACTTTTAATGCTTTAAGCTCATCATTTAAAACTTCTAGCTTTTCTTCAAGTTCTATTCCTCTTTGAAGTTTTCCCTTTTCTTCAATTAAAAGTGGTATTTTTTCATTCTTTTCTTTTTTTGCTTCTTCATATCTTATACTTAAAAAGTCGATTTCTTTTTTTATATTTTTTATGATAACTTCTAATTTTTCCACTTCATTTGAATTTTCATTGATATCTTTTTCTAATACTTTTATATCATTTATATGAGGAATTATTACTTCAGCTCTTTCACTTCTTTTAATTTCTTCTCTTTTTATATTAATCTCTTTTTCTTTTTCATCCAGTTGAGATTTTCTATCTATATATTTTTTAAGTGATTTTTGATCTTCAAATATTACTTTATTTTCTTCATATTCTTTTTCAGCTCTAAGTAAATCTTCATTTTTAGTTTTTTCTAACTTTTTAGCTTTAAGTAGCTCTTCTCTAGTATCTTCGTATAACTCTTCAGTCATACCTTCATGTTGGCTAAGCTTTCCATTTAAACTAGTTATCTTTTCTTTTGCTTGACTTCTTCTTGCCTTAACTTTATTAGATAGTTTTTCACCATACTTACTTAGGTTGAATATTCTCTCTAACATTTTTCTTCTGTCTCTATCTTGTAGCTTTAAAAATTCACTAAATTTCCCTTGCGGTAAAACTACAGATCTTGTAAAATCATCAGAAGTTAATCCTATAATCTCTTGTATTTTATTTTTAACTTCTCCAACCTTATCAGCTAGTACATTTATGTTTCCATCACATTTAATTTCACCTAAAAGTACACGTGTAGTTTTTGTTCCTCCTGTAGGTGTATTTTTTATAGTTCTTTCAACAAAGTATCTATTTCTATTATTTTTACTTCCTATTTCAAACTCAAACTTTACTACAGCCTTATCACTACTTGTGTTGATATAATCTGTAGTATCTCTTGAAATATCTCCGTATAGTGCTATTGTTATTGCATCTAGTATTGTAGATTTACCACTTCCAGTATTTCCAAAAATACCAAATAAACCTCTTGATGTTAATTTTTCAAAATCAACAGTTTGTCTATCTGTATAACTATTTAAACCCATTAACTCCAACTTAATTGGTTTCATTCTCTTCACCCTCTTCACTTACTATGTTTAAAAATAAGTCCATAAGTTCTCCCCTTGGCTCACATTTTTCCTTAAATTTATAAAAGTCATTAAACAGTTGAGCCATAGATTTTTCCTTAAGGTCAATATTCTCTTCTTCATAGTGAGAAGTTATAATTGGTTTAATTTCAATAATATCTTTTAGATATTCTTTCATCTTCTTTATATTTTCCTGACTTATAACTTCATCTGTTTTTATTTCAAAATATGACCAAATATCTCTATCTTTGTTTTCTTCACAAACTTTTAAAGCTTCTTCTATACCATCACATTTAAAAACTTCAATTGGCTTGTAATTATTGAAATATACTTGTTCTACTACAGGAGTTTCATTTGCATGTATTTCTACTATATTTGCTCCCTTAGCATAAATTCTTTCTTTCACACTATACTGTAGTGGTGAACCAGAATAATAAACATTCAATCTTTCAGATGCTTTTTGTGGTTTATGTAAATGTCCAAGTGCTGTATATTGAGCTTTTTGTGGTAAATCATGTTTATCTACTACTAAACTTCCACCAAGTTGAATTTGTCTTTCTGAGTCAGATGGATCTCCCCCACTTACAAACAAATGAGATACTGCTATGTTTATACTATCTTCCTCAAAATTTTCTTCCAACTTTCTAAATATATCTCCTACTTTGTTTGAGTAATTTTTTTGTAATTCATTTTCATCATCCACATTTCTAATTGCATCATTTAGTCTTTTTTCACTTGGGTAAGGCAATGTTATTATTGTTGCTTTTTCGCCACCAATATTCAACTTCAAATATCCTCTACCAGCTTCAGTTATCTCAAAGCCTTTATATTTTGACTCCGTTGTACTGCTTAATGGATATCCTAAAATTATGATGCCTTGCTCTTTTGCAAGAGGGCTTACAGCAGATAATCTTTCTGGATTATCATGATTACCTGCTATAACTAAAACACATCTGTTGCCATCATCGGCAAGTCTGCATATTGTTTTATAAAATAAAGTTTCTGCCCCAGCTGGAGGATTTGAAGTATCATACACATCTCCAGCAATAATAACCATATCTATGTTGTTTTCCTCAACGATTTTTACAAAATCATCACAAAACTTTTCTTGTTCTTCCAATCTTGAATGGCCTTCTAGATTTTTTCCTATATGCCAATCTGATGTATGAATAAATTTCATGGTTCCTCCTTAATCTTCTTCTAATTTAACTGCTTCATCTACATTAAATAGATATAAATATTTTTCTTTTACTTTTTTACCCGTAAGCTTTGTTAAAGCTTCTGCATATAAATCTAATTGTTTTTTATATCTGTCTATTACCTCTTGTTTATTTTCTTCTGTTATGTAGTCTGTTTTATAGTCAACTATAACAATTTCATCATCTTCTTCAAAATACAAGTCTATAATACCCCTAAGCATTAAACTCTCTTCTTCATATATTGCCCTATTATTTTGAATATCTTCATTATTTAGGTAAATATCATTCATTTTTATCTGAGAATAGATGCTTTGTTCTCTCTTTATAAAATGAGATGATAAAGCTCTCTTACCTATCTCTGACTTGAAGAATTTATATATTTTAAAAGGATTAATAACTAGTGATTGTTTTTCACTTATTATCTCCCTTTTTATTAAATCTTCTATTTGTTCCTTTATTTCATTTATTGTATTTATTCTATTTAAATCAAGTACCTCCATAACAAGATGGACTATTGTACCCCTTTCCTGTGGACTTATTTTGTTTTTTGCTTCATCTTCTTGAATAAATAATGGTCTTTTTAAAGTTACTTTTTCCTCGTACATATGCTCTGAATAATCTTCTTCATGAGTACTTTGCATCTTTTTAATTTCTGATACGGATATACTGGCAGAAACTTTTACACTTTCTTTATATGGATATGAGTAATTTAATTTTTCTCTTATTTCCTCTGTGTAGTCCACATCTTTGCTTTTCTCTTCCATTTCACTTAATAAAGATTCAATATTAGTTTCTTCTTCTCTTTCTTCAACTATTACATCATCTCTTTGCCATGTATCAAATGACCATTTAGAATCATGATTAGATTGAGATATTGCATCTATTTCATAATCTTTTCTAATTTCTTTGAAGTCTTTATGCTTTAATACTGATGGCATGATCCAATCTAAGTAATTTTTAGCTTTTAACACATCGTATTGTGAAACAGGATTATCTCCGTCTAGATTTTTTCCCCATTTACGAAGTGTTCCTGGTATATCTTTTACTGCACCTGTTAAAATTAATTTTTCCTTAGCTCTAGTTAAAGCAACATATAAAATCCTCATTTCCTCTGATAAGTTTTCCAGATTCATTTTGTATTTTAATGCTTCCTTAGCTATACTTGGATAAGAAATACGTCTGTCTATATCTACAAGTTGTGGTCCAAATCCTAACTCATAATGGTATAGCATGTCCTTCTTGAAGTCCATAGTATTGAAATTCTTACTCATAGCAGAACAAAATACTATTGGAAATTCCAATCCCTTACTTTTATGTATAGACATTATTCTTACAACATTGGCATTTTCTCCGAGAGTTTTAGCACTTCCCATGTCTGAATTGGATTTTTTTATTTTATCTATAAAGTTTATAAAGTTGAAAATGCCTTTAAAACTTGTTTCTTCAAATTGTTTTGCTCTTTCAAATAAGATTTTCAAGTTAGCTTGTCTTTGACTTCCACTTGGTAATGCTCCCACATAAGCATAGTATCCACTTTTCATGTATAAGTGCCATAAAAACTCATCAGTACTCATATATAGAGATTTTTCCTTATATTCTTTAAGTTCTCTTAAGAAAATTCTACATTTTTCCCTAATTTCCTTCTTTTTTTCATCTTCATTTTCACTTATTAATCTTATACACTCATACAGATTAGTATTTTGATTTTCTAATCTTATATCTATAAAATCTTCTGGTGTAAATGAAGTACACGGAAGAATTGGTGACTTTAAAACAGAAAGTAGTGGAATATCTTGCATAGGGTTATCTATTATTCTTAAAAATGCCATGACAGTTTTAATTTCTATAGTGTCAAAGTATCCCATACCTGTATCAGCATAAGTAGGAATACCCATATTTATAAGTTCATCTGCAAATACTGGTGCCCATGCTGATGTTGCTCTAAGTAATATTACTATATCCTTAAAATCAACTACTCTATAATCATCAAGCTTCTTATCATATACCTTATATACTTTTCCTTCTTTATCAGGCGACATTAAATTCTTGATAATTTTTCCAACCATACGAGCTTCCAATTGAATATTATCTAACTCTTCTTCTGGATACTCTTCATCCTTTGGCTCTTCTTCTTGTTTTTGCGCTTTTTCCATAAGATGAATTTCTGTAGGCCCTGCCACAATCACATTTTCATCTAAATTTTCTTTGAAAGATGCTCCTAAATTTAATGCTTCATCTTCTGTATATTCTATTTCACCGATATTTTTACTCATTATGTTTTCAAAAATATAGTTACAACTATCTATAACTTCTTTTCTACTTCTAAAGTTTTTATAAAGCATTATTTTTCTGTTTTTGTCTCCCTTTTCAGTTCCATAATTAGCATACTTTTCTAAGAAGATTTCAGGCTTAGCTTGTCTAAATCTATAAATACTTTGCTTAACATCTCCAACCATAAATCTATTTGGAGTTTCAATTTTAGCAATGGTTGAAAGTAAAACTTCCTGAACAAAGTTGGAATCTTGATATTCATCTATAAATATTTCATAGAATTTATCTCTGTATTCCAATGCCACATCACTTGGCTTGACACTTCCATCTTCAGCTGTTTTTGTTAATATTGCCAATGCAAAATGCTCTATATCATTAAAGTCGATTATACCTTTTTCTCTTTTTCTTGCACTATATAATTCAATAAATCTTTTAAGTATTTTACTTAAAGCATTTACTATAGGATATAACATTTCTATTTCTTTATTTAAAGCAGATATATTTTTATTGAAAGTTGAGTTTTGTATAGATTCCAATGACTTTTTAGCATCATCTCTAATTTTCTTGGCCTTATCTTTAGCATCTTTTATATACTCTTCTGCACCTTTTGGAATTCTCTTTACTCCCTTTACATAGTTTTCAAATTCTAGTGATATAGCAGCTTTATACGCATCTTGCCAAGTTTTATCACAACTATCCAATAGATTTTTTATCATCTTATATTCTATTTTCAATTTATCAGCAAATGTATCTAACTCTTCT
>JALFMW010000268.1 GCA_022782605.1 Clostridium sp.
ACATTATTCGGTATATTCACCCACTTCACCTCCATATATAATTTTTTCACTGATATTGTATATTAATAATTATATCCCACTACTATTCTTTTATAAACATTTTTCTTTTGATACAAATCACTTGCAAATATTAACATAAAAGTATAGAATATCATTGAAGATTGTCGAATAATATAGTAATATACAAAATATTACAAGACTATATATTTATTTTTAACGAGGATATTTAATGAAGATTATAAAATTTAATAAAAAACTAAAAAAAATCTTAACTATGGTTTGTATAATTTCTTTTATTAGTATTAGTACAAGCTATGCAAATATAATTGAAAATTTTAATTTTAAAAATATCACCATTGAAGATGGTTTATCTCAATCTACTGTAAAAACCATATATCAAGATAGCAAAGGTTATATATGGGTAGGAACAGATGCTGGTCTTAATAGGTATAATGGATATGAGTTTAAACAGTATAAGCATGATGAATATAATAAAAACTCAATAGCTCATAATTATATTATTGATATTACAGAAGATAAAAATGGACGCATATGGGTTTCAACTATAGGTGGCTTAACTAGAATTGATACTGATACAGATGAAATAAAAAATTATTACTCAGAAAAAGATAATGGTAATTTATTAGATAGCAACCGTTGGAGACTTCTTACTACTAAAGAAGGTAAGCTTATTATTTTTGGTATAAATGGAGTTAATTTATATGATGAAGAAAAAGATACTTTCAATAGTATTGCCTTAAAAGAAAATAACCTTAACACTGAAGTTATATATTCAGAAGAAGAAGATTCTAATGGTCATATATGGATTGGAACTGACAAAGGACTTGTAGAATTAGATAAAGATTTAAACCTAATAAAATCTTATGAAGATACCATAGGAGAAGTTGAGGTATATAACATATATGATGACTTAAAAGGAAATATATGGATTTGCACTCTAGGTAATGGATTATTTAGAATAAACTTAAATGATAAAAGCATAAAGAATTACAAGAATAGTACAAGTGCCTCTTCCATATTAAGTGATAATATAAGAGATGTAATCAGCGATTCAAAAGGTAAACTTTGGATTGCTACAGATATAGGACTTTGCTCTTTTGATTATAAAACCGAGGAGTTTATATCATATAATAAAAAAACAAATGAGAGCGATACTTTAATAAATGGCTCAATACTTTGCTTATTTAAAGATAAAAGTGGACTTATATGGATAGGTACACACAAGGGGATAGCTACCTTTAATCCAGATACTAAATTTTCACATTTTAAGTCAGATCCATATGATAGTAATAGTATAAGTGGAGATTCAATTTATGGTATATATAAAGATGATGATAATCTGTTGTGGCTAGGAACTAGTGAACAAGATGTAAATATTATAAATGAAAAAGAAGTTAAATATTTACATACAGAAAATAGTAATTTACTTAGCAATACAATAATTGATATAACTGGATATAAAAATAAAGTGTTTATCGGAACCAATAATAGTTTATCTGTTTTAATTAAAGATAATGAAAATTATACTATAACAAATTATACAGAAAAAGAAGGTTTACCATCAAATAAAATAACATATCTATTTGTAGACTCTAAAGGAGCTTTATTTATAGGAACTAGAAATGGATTAGCTATATTAGATTCAAATAATAAACTTATAGATATTACATATATACTTGATGACATTGGCATATCAGATAAATTTATAGGCGCTATTTATGAAGACTCAAAAGAAAATTATTATATAGGTTGCTTTTTAGGAGGAGGATTAATAAAAATTAATCCAAATACTAAGAAATATAAAATATATAAAAATATTGACAATGATGAAACTAGTTTAAGCAATAACTGTATAATTTTTATAAATGAAGATTTGGACTGAAATATACTAGTTGGAACAAGTTATGGACTAAATATTCTTGATGTTAATAAAGATACTTTTAAAAGGTATACAGAAAAAGATGGACTTATAAATAATACCATATACGGTATACTGGTTGATGATAGTAATAAAATATGGATAAGTACAAATGAAGGTATATCTGCACTTTGCACTAAAGAAAATATCTTTGAGAATTTTACTATAATAGATGGTATTCAATCTAATGAGTTTAATGGAAGATCTTGTTTTAAAGATAATAATTGTAATATGTACTTTGGTGGTATAAATGGATTTAATTTTTTTCATCCTAATAATATAGAAATATCCCAGTTTAAACCAAATATCATAATTGATAGTGTTCAAGTAAATGGAGTAAACAGAAAAGATATATCTAATACTAAACTTAAGCATAATGAACATAATATAAAAATAAACTTTTTTACAAATGATTATACATTAATCTTTGATACAGATGTAGAAGAGAAAATTG
>JALFMW010000338.1 GCA_022782605.1 Clostridium sp.
TATTGTGATTCCTCTTTCTCTTTCTTCTGGAGCTTTATCTATGTTAGCGAAATCTACAGCTTCTCCTAATTGATATCTTTCATGTAAAGTTTTTGTTATTGCAGCTGTTAATGTAGTTTTACCGTGGTCAACGTGACCTATTGTTCCTATATTAACATGTGGTTTATTTCTTTCAAATTTAGCCTTAGCCATTTTAAAATACCTCCTGTTGTATTTAAATATAATTAAAATGCTTACTATAAGCCTATGATAAGTATTTTACTATTAATCATTTCTGTTTTCAAGATGTTTTTCCAATTTTCTCTTTACTCTTTGTAAAGCATTGTCAATTGATTTAACATCTCTATTAAGCTTGTCTGCGATATACTGATAAGACTTTCCGTTTAAATATAGTTCAAGTACCTCAAGTTCCAAATCACTAAGAAGCTCATTCATTTTATTTTCTATATTTTTAAGCTCTTCTTTACTTATAATAAGTTCCTCTGGATCTGTAACTATACTTGTAGCTATAATATCTAAAAGAGTCCTATCTGACTCTTCATCATAAATAGGCTTATTTAAAGATACATAAGAATTAAGAGGTATATGTTTTTGTCTTGTTGCAGTCTTTATTGCTGTAATTATTTGTCTAGTTATACAAATCTCAGCAAAACATTTAAATGAATTGGTCTTGCTTCCATCAAAATCTCTAACTGCTTTATAAAGTCCAATCATGCCCTCTTGTATTATGTCCTCTTTATCAGCTCCTACCAAAAAGTAGGATTTTGCCTTTGCTTTAACAAAGTTCTTATATTTTGTAATAATATATTCTAATGCTATTTTATCCCCATTACTTGCTTTTAATACAATATTATACTCATCTTGTTGATTATTATCCAAGATAGCATAATCATTATCATTAGCTACTAACATTAAAATCTCCCCCAATTAAAGTTTCATAAGTATATTATAGTTCACGAAACGCAGTGTTTTCAACGCTTTCTACGAATGTTTTCAAGTTTCGACAATATATCTTTGTCCAATCTTTCCTCCAAGAAGTTTCTTTGTATTTTTTGTTGACGTTTTTCTTGTTCTTCTTTAATTTTCACCATAGCACTATCTACATAGAGTTTTAACTCTCTTGCAGATATTCTTGAAGCCCCTTTTCCTAGAATAATCTGCTGTTCTGCGTAATCACTAGTTGCTACTTCTATATCATCATACTTTGATAGTGAACTAATATATTTTTCTATATAACTATCTGCTGTTTGATGTTCCTTTGTATAAACAATAGTAATATATTTTCGTTCTTCTATTTTCTCTTTTGAGTTTTTAACATTATATGCATCAAAAACAATTATTGCCTTTTTACCCGTATATTGGGCATACTCTATAATGTAATGAACTAGCTTTTCCCTAGCTCCATCCAAATCTACTTTAGATATTTCTTTTAAATTATCCCATGCGTTTATAATATTGTAACCATCTACTATTAAATAGGAATTCTTATTAGTTCTCCTCATACCTTCCTATTTCTTAGCCTCTATTTCTTTGTCTAAATATTTCATATAACAGTATTCCACCTGCTACAGATGCATTTAAAGAAGTAACATTTCCTGTCATAGGCATTTTTACTGTAAAGTCACAGTTTTGTTTTACTAGTCTAGATATTCCAAAACCTTCACTTCCTATAACAAGTCCTATTGGTCCAGTTAAGTTTTGTTCATAGAAAACTTCTCCATCCATATCAGCAGCTGCTATCCAAAGTCCTTCTTCTTTTAGTCTTTTGATTGTATTAACTATATTGGTTACTTTACACACTGGTACATATTCTACTGCTCCAGCAGATGCTTTAGCAACAATAGGAGTTATATGTACAGATCTTCTCTTTGGTATTATTACACCGTGAGCTCCAACAGCATCAGCTGTTCTTATTATTGTTCCTAAATTATGTGGATCAGTAATTTCATCTAATATAATGAAGAACATATCTTCATTTGTAGCTTTTGCTTTTTCTATTAACTCTTCTAATTCATAATATTTATACTCACTTACTATAGCTATTACACCTTGGTGAGCATGGCTTGTACTTATTTCATCCAACTTATTTTTATTTACATATTGAACTACAACATTTTTATCCTTAGCCATTCCTATTATCTTTTTGATAGAGCCTTCTTTCGCTCCATTTGCAATCATTATTTTATCTATTTGTCTATCACTTTTTAAAACTTCAATTACGGGATTTCTACCCTCTATATTTGTCAAATTCATTCACCGCCTATAAATTTTTAAATCTTTTCCTTATGCTGACTATTTTACCGCAATATTTTCCTAATCTTTTCCATTGATTCAGTAAAAATTTCTTTAGTTTCTTTTTTTCTATTTTAGGAGTAATAATACATTTAGTTTTATTTTAATTAACTTATCTCCTAATTATAAGGTTATAAATATATTATACTATATTCCCATATTATTTACTGAATATTTTAATTCTTATCACCTTTATTAAAGTATGTTTACCAACTAATTAAAAAAGTATTGCACAAAAGGCAATACTTTTTAGTTACATATTGTTTTCTATTATAGAAATCCCTTTATATATTATATATTCCAGTCTTTCTTTTTCTTCACTTAAATATAGGTATCCTACTAGAGCCTCAAACCCCGTTGCACATTTATAATCTATAATATCTGCATTTTTAGGAGAAGTATGAGATTTTTGATTTCTTCCTCTTTTGTATATTCTCATTTCTTCTTCTGAAAATTCTTCCATCATATTGTGAATTATAGATGCTTGAGCTTTTGCATTTGAATATTTTATAGCTGCTTTATGCAAGTCATTAACTTTTTTGTTACAATTGCCTCTTATTAAATATTCTCTTATATAAGATTCATACACAGTATCTCCTAAATAAGCTAGTACTAATGGTGACATTGTTACTATTTGTGTTTTATCCATTTTTATGCTCTTCTCCATTTTACACCTTGTCTTGTATCTTCAAGGATAATACCTTTTTCTAATAATTCATCTCTTATTTCATCAGCTAATTTGAAATCTCTATTTTTCTTAGCTTCTGTTCTTTTTTGTATTAACGCTTCTATTTCTTCATCTAGCATATCATCTTGTTTTTTATTAACAATGTTTAATACGCTAGTTAACTCATTAAACTCATCTAATACTTTCTTAGCAAATTCTTTAGTTGAGTTTTCATTAACATTAGAGTTCATAAATCTAGCAAGTTCAAATACGATACTTAATGCATCTGCTGTATTTAAATCATCATCCATAGCTTCTATAAATCTTTGTCTAAATGAGTTTAATTCTTCTTCTAATTTTAACTCTTCAGCATTTTCAGCATTATCGCTTAATTTACTAATTATGAATTCTAATCTTTCTTTAGCATTGTATAATCTCTCAAGTCCAGCTTTAGATTGATTTAATATTTCATCACTAAAGTTAATTGGATTTCTATAATGAGTTGATAACATAAATAATCTTACTATTTCTAAGTCATAAAGTTTCGATATATCTCTTACTGTGAAGAAGTTTCCTTTTGACTTACTCATTTTTTCATTATTTATATTGATATATTCATTATGCATCCAGTAATTAGAGAAAGTTTTTCCACTTCTAGCTTCACTTTGTGCTATTTCATTTTCATGATGAGGGAATTTTAAATCTTGTCCTCCAGCATGTATATCTATAGTATCTCCTAAATATCTACGAGACATAACAGAACATTCTATATGCCATCCTGGTCTACCTTCTCCCCATGGACTCATCCATCCTGGTTCTCCCTCTTTTTTAGCTTTCCATAAAACGAAATCCATTGGATGTCTTTTTTGGTCATTAACTTCTATTCTTGATCCTGCTTCTAATTCATCTTGTTTTATACCAGAAAGTTTTCCATAGTCGTTGAATTTTTGAGTATCAAAGTATACATCTCCATTTACAGCATATGCATATCCTTTGTCTTCTAACTCTTTAACAAATTCTATTATCTCTTCAATATTATTTGTTACTTGTGGATGTACAGTTGCTCTTTTTATTCCTAATCCATCTGCATCTACAAAATATTCTTCTATATATTTTTTAGCAACTTCTTCCGGTGGTATATTTTCCTCATGACCTCTTTTTATTATTTTATCATCTACATCAGTGAAGTTTTGAACATAAGTTACTTCATATCCTCTATATTCTAAGTATCTTCTTAATGTATCAAAAATTATAAATGGTCTTGCATTTCCAACATGTATGTAGTTATATACTGTTGGACCACAAACGTACATTTTAACCTTTCCTTCTTCTAATGGTTTAAACTCTTCTTTTGATCTTGTCATGGTATTAAATATTTTCATTTTCCCATCTCTCCTTTCTATTTAGTTTCCTTCTTTATTCTGTATTTTATAAATATTCTTAATATAAATAAATTTATTTCATTATGTAATAATGATATTATTATACCCTTGTATATTCCACTTCTAACCTTAATTTTACTCATAAAACATAAAGAAAATACAAATATTTTCTAATAATTTTCATCTACTCTATTATTATACATAAATACTTCTCTATAAAAAACATATTATTTTATATTTGTTAAATTAAAGCAAAAGAATTGCTACCAAAATAGTAGCAATTCTTAATTATTATAATATGTTATTTTTAACATAAGCTAATCTTTTTAAACAAGTTTCTTTTCCGATAACTTCCATGATTTTATTAAGGTCTGGACCGTGCATTTGTCCTGTTAAACTTATTCTTGATCCCATGAATAAGTTTTTACCTTTTATACCATGTTCTTTTTGTATTTCTTTAAGCATAGCTTTTGCACTTGCTTCATCTAAAACTTCCATATTAGAAAGTTTTTCTATTAAAGCATCTACTAATGTAGGTATATGTTCTAATTTTAAGAACTCTCCACATTCTTCAGTTTCTAATTCAACTGTATCTCCAAAGAATATTGAAGCATGGTCAGTTATTTCTTTTACATATTGTAATTTTTCTTTAAGAACTGAAACCATACCTTTTATGAAATCATGTCTTTCTTCAGCTTCTTGCTCAGTTACAAATCCAGCTTCTACTAAGAATGGAGTAGCTAATGCAGTTAAAACTTCATCATCTCCATCTTTCATATAGTGTTGGTTAACCCAGTTTAATTTTTCCGTGTCAAATACTCCACCACTTTTTGAAACTCTCTCTATTGAGAATGCTTGTTCAAGTTCTTCCATAGAGAATATTTCTTTGTTTTCTTCTGGAGACCAACCAACTAGTGCAACATAGTTAACTAACCCTTCTGGTAAGTATCCTTTTTTCTTGAAGTCTTCTACTGCAACATCACCATGTCTTTTACTTAATTTTTTCTTTTCTTTATTAAGTATGTTTGGTAAGTGTACAAATACTGGAGCTTCCCATCCGAAAGCTTCATATAAGTAAACGTGTTTTGGAGTTGAAGAAACCCATTCTTCTCCTCTTATTACGTGAGTTATTTTCATTAAATGATCATCAACTACAACTGCGAAGTGGTAAGTTGGGAATCCATCTGTTTTTATTAAAACTTGGTCATCTAAATCATTAGTATTGAACTCAGTTTCTCCTCTTACACCATCTACAAATTTTATAACATGGTTTTCTGGTAATCTAAGTCTTATAACATATGGTTCACCTGCAGCTATTTTAGCTTCAACTTCTTCTTTAGTTAAGTCTCTACAGTGACCATCGTATTTAGCAGTTTCTCCTGCTTCTCTTTGTTTTTCTCTTACTTCATCTAATCTTTCTTTTGTACAGAAGCAATAGTAAGCTTTACCACTATCTAAAAGTTCTTGGATATATTTTTGATATATATCTAATCTTTCAGATTGTATATATGGTCCGCAGTCACCTTTTTGAACTACATTTCCGTTGTCATCTAGCATAACACCTTCTGTATGGTTTATACCAGCCCATTTCATGGCATTTAGCATATTTTCTATTGCACCATCAACAAGTCTAGTTCTGTCAGTATCTTCAACTCTTAATATGTATTCTCCACCCATTTTTTTAGCGAATAAATAGTTATAAAGAGCTGTTCTTAAACTACCTATGTGAACAAATCCTGTCGGACTTGGAGCAAATCTTACTCTTACGTTACTCATATTGTGCCTCCTAAAAACTAACCTATTATAATCTTACATTATTTTTTTTGAATTCTTCTCTAACTCTAGCTTCTATATCTTCTACAGCTATTAATTCTTTTTCACCAGTTTCTCTTAATACAAATTCAACTTTTCCGTCTACTATATCTTTACCAACAGTAATTCTCATTGGTATACCTATTAATTCAGCATCTTTGAATTTGAATCCTGGTCTTTCATTTCTATCGTCTAATATAGTTTCTACACCTATAGATTCTAATTGTCTGTAGATTTTTTCAGCATTTTCTACTTGTTCTTCTTTTTTCATGTTAACTGGAACTACTATTACATGGTATGGAGCTACTGATAGTGGCCATTTTATACCATTTTCATCGTAATGTTGTTCTATTATAGCTGCTGCTGTTCTTTCAACACCTATTCCGTAACATCCCATTTGTATTGGATGAGATTTACCATTTTGATCAACATAAGTACAGTTCATAGCTTCTGAGTATTTAGTTCCTAATTTGAAGATGTGACCTACTTCAACACCTCTCATTATTTCTAATTCTCCACCACATTTTGTACATTTATCTCCGTGTTGTACTGATCTGAAATCTCCTACTACACCTTCAAAATCTCTTCCGTAGTTAGCATTTTTTATATGGAATCCAGTTTTATTAGCACCAACTACTATGTTAGATTGGTCTACAACTTCTTGATCTATAAATAAGTAGTCTGCTTTTATTCCTATTGGTCCAGCAAATCCTGTTGCAGCACCAGTAACTGCTTTTACCATTTCTTCTGATGCCATATCCATTTCTATAACATCACCTATAGCATTAGCTACTTTTGTATCGTTAACATCTCTGTCTCCTCTAACAACTACTGCTACTGATCTTCCGTCTGCATTAAATATTAAAGTTTTTGCACATTTACTTGCATCAACATTCATAAATGATTGTAATTCTTCTATTGTTCTTATTTCTGGAGTTTCAACTTCTTCTAAGTCTAACATTTCTTCTTTACATGCTTCATGATTTACAGAAACAGCTTTTTCTATATTTGCTGCATAATCACATTCTTTACAGAATACTATTTCATCTTCTCCAACTTCTGATTTAACCATAAATTCTGCTGAGAACGCTCCACCTATAGCTCCTGAATCCGCTTGAACTGGTGAATTTTCAAGTCCACATCTAGCAAATATTCTTGTATATGCATCAAACATATCTTGATATGATTTATCAAGTCCTGCTTCATCTATATCGAAGCTGTAAGCATCCTTCATTAAGAATGTTTTAGTTCTCATAACACCAAATCTTGGTCTTCTTTCATCTCTGTATTTTGCTTGTATTTGATATAAGTTTAAAGGAAGATCTTTGTATGATTTTACTTCTTGTCTTACTATATCAGTAAATACTTCTTCATGTGTTGGTCCAAGACAGTAATCTCTTCCAGTTCTATCTTTTAATCTAAACATCTCTGGTCCCATAGCTTCCCATCTACCAGATTCTTGCCATAATTCAGCAGGTATTATACCTGTACAGAAGATTTCATTAGCATCTTTAGCATTCATCTCTTCTCTTATTATGTCGCTTATTTTTCTAAATACTCTTAATCCTAAAGGTAAATGATTATAAAGTCCTGAAGACATTTTTTTAATCATACCTGCTCTTAACATTAACTGATGACTTGTTATCTCCGCATCAGCTGGAACTTCTTTTAACGTTGGTACAAACATTTTTGACATTCTCATATTAAATTACCTCCTAAATTTTATTTTTCTATATAATATAAAAAGCCTTTCGTCTCTATATAAAAATAGAGACGAAAGGCTGAATTTCCGCGGTACCACTCTAATTAGTTCATATATAATATAAACTCTCTCAAAGGATGTAACGGTCCTAAACCGTAAAAACTTTTTACCGTTTTTATACTAAAAGACTGGTTCAAAAACTTCCTCTTAGGAACTCTCACCACTATTCCCTCTCTGTAAAGATTTCATTTTTTACTATTTCTTTATTTTTGTTTTTAGTCTTATTTAAGTTGTTTCTAAAATATAATAATTTAATCATATAGTATTTTATTTTTGTTGTCAACTTGAAGTATAAAGTTTTTCTTAATAATTATAAGTGTATATATAAAAATATTATTGCCTTTTCGCTCTATGAATAATTATGTCCACTTAATATTATTAATATACTTTATTTTTGGGGTTTTCATAATAAATTTCTCTATTTTGCTTTTTATTTTTTATTCAGTAAACAAATACTTTGTGCTGAAATCCCTTGTTTTGTACCTGTAAATCCTAGTCCTTCTTCTGTAGTTGCCTTCACACTAATGTTATCTATACTTGTATTTAGCACATCTGCTATATTTTTTCTCATACTCTGAATATGAGGTGCCATCTTAGGTGCTTGAGCAATTATAATACTATCTATGTTATTTACCACGTATCCTTTTTCATTTATTAAGTCATTAACACACTTTAATAATTTCATACTATCTGCACCTTTATATTCTTCATCTGTATCTGGGAAGTGTTTACCTATATCTCCAAGAGCAAGTGCTCCTAACATTCCATCCATAATAGCATGAATTAATACATCCGCATCAGAATGTCCAAGAAGTCCCTTTTCATGTGGAATATTTACTCCCCCCATTATTAGTGGTCTTCCTTCTACGAGTTTATGTACATCATATCCTAAACCAATTCTCATATAAATATTCTCCTTTACTTTTGTTATTTATCTCTTAAAATTTCTTCACCTATTTTTAAATCTTCTGGTGTAGTTATTTTTATATTATTATAAGACCCTTCTACTACTTTTACTTTTTGTCCAAAATACTCCATTAGCATGGAATCATCTGTTCCATAGTAATTATCTTCTCTTGCTTTTTCATGAGCTTTCATAATTAATGAATAATCAAAAACTTGAGGTGTTTGTATTGACCATAAAGTACTTCTGTCAGGTGTGTCACATACGTTATTATTTTCATCTATAACTTTTATAGTATCTTTCACTGGAACTCCTACTATAACGCATTTATTCTCTTTTGCTGACTCTATTGCACTATCTATAGTCTCATTGTTTACAAAAGGTCTTGCTCCATCATGAATTAATACTATTTTACAATTTTCATCAACCATTTTTAATCCATTATAAACAGAGTCTTGTCTTTCACTTCCCCCAAAAGCAATTTTTATATTTTTATATCCATATTTTTCGATTATATTTATTTTGAAAAACTCAGCCTCATCTTCTCTTACTACTACAATAATTTCTCCTATGTTTTCATTATTATAAAATTTATCTATTGTATGTGCTATTACCTCTTTATTTTGAAGTTTTAAAAACTGTTTATTTATATCAGCTTTCATCCTACTTCCCCTACCAGCACTAACTATAACAACACTGTTCATTATTCCACCTCTTCTTGCACTTTTATTAAAAAAAGACCTTCTAAAATAAAGGTCTTTTTTATATTAATTCTTAGGTTTTCCAAATATCATTCTTCCTGCAGAAGTTTGAAGCACAGATGTAACTAATACATTTATAGTTTCACCAATATGTTTCTTTCCACCTTCTACAACTATCATTGTACCGTCATCTAAATAGGCAATCCCTTGATTTGATTCTTTTCCTTCTTTAACAACTTGAGCTACCATTTCTTCTCCTGGTATAGCTACTGGTTTAACGGCATTTGCAAGTTCATTTATGTTTAATACTTCAACACCTTGGAATTGAGCTACTTTATTTAGGTTATAATCATTTGTAACAACTTTACCATTCATAACTTGAGCAAGCTTAAGAAGCTTACTATCAACTTCTGGTATATCATCAAAATCTTTTTCAGTTATTTGGACTTCTATATCCAATTCTTTTTGAATTATATTAAGTATATCAAGACCTCTTCTTCCTCTAACTCTTTTTAAATCATCAGAAGAATCTGCAATATGTTGTAATTCATTTAAAACAAATTTCGGTATTATAAGCTTTCCTTCTATGAAACCTGTTCTACATATATCTGCTATTCTACCATCTATTATTACACTAGTATCTAGTACTTTGGGCGGTATTGTTTTTCCACCATGATCTTTTTTGCTTGATTTATCTTTTCCTAAATTTGAAGATAATCTACTTAGTTTACTGATATTAAATAAGTCATCTCTACTTTTAAGTGTAATTTTTATACCTATGTATCCCATAAATATATAAATTATAATAGCTAATATAGTTTTAATTAAGGGCATACCTGAAATTGGGCTAAATATACCAACTATTAAATATGCTATTACAAGACCTACTATTAGTCCTACTAAACCTAGTAATATATCCGTTTGAGGATATTTAGATATTTCTTTATCTAATACTTTTACAAATGCTCTTACTTTACTAAAAATCCAAGGACTTATTAGATAAAAAATTACACCTAATATTAATCCTGATACTATACCTACTAAATATATATTTTCCATTCCAAAACTAAGTTGTGGAAAGTATCTTTCTAAACTAAAATATGAAGTAGTTCCTAGTATAACTCCTAATATAGATATTAGTATTCTTATTATTCTACTTATCAAAACTTCACCCCCTATTGTGTGTGATTTATATGATACATCATCTGTATGAATTTTTTATGAAAATTACATTATATTTGCATATCTAGTGATGCCATTCTTTCCATTTTTATAAGTCCGTTTTTGATATAAGTTGCTCTTATTTCTCCTATTCCTTCAACTTCATCTAAGTCTTCTATTGAAGCTCCTTGGATACTTTTAAAATCGTCAAAATAATTAATAATATTTTCTATAATTCCAGTTGGTAACCTATGAATTTTATTTAAAACTCTATATCCCTTTGGTCTAATTTCCATATCCATTGTTTCAGTAATTCCTGAGTAGCCTAATATTTTTGCCACCTTAACTAAATCAAGTAGTTCATCATCTGTTAAGCTCTTCATCTTTCGTTGAATATCTTTTAGTTCAACATTATCCTTTTTATAATCCATATAAATCATCATTCTATCTTTTTTTGTAGTTCCCATTAGTTCTTCTAACTGCATTCTCACTAGGGTACCTTCTTCTCCTAGCTCAATTACATATTTTTCGATTACGTTTATAATTCTCATAACCATCTCTATCTTTTGAACTACTAATGCAACTTCATAAATAGTAACCATATCTTTAAACTCAAATGAATTAAGATTTAATATAGCTTGATCTAAAACTGATTTGTACTTTTCTAATGTTTGTAAAGCTTGATTAGCCTTTGTAAATATCTTAGATATTTCTTCAACTACATATTTTTGTTCTCCCCTGTACACAGTAATTATGTTTCTTCTTTGAGAAATAGATATTACTATGGCACCTGTCTGTTTCGCAACCCTTTCAGCTGTTCTATGCCTTGTTCCAGTTTCTGATGTAGGTATTGAGTAATCAGGTATAAGTTGTGCATTTGCCAATAATATTGTTTTTACATCTTCACTTAAAACTATAGCTCCATCCATTTTAGCTAATTCATATAGATATGCTGGTGAATAGTCTGCTTCTATCTTAAATCCGCCATCTACAATCTCAGATATTTCATCATCATTAGCAAGTACTATAAGTCCACCTGTCTTAGCTCTAAGTACATTATCTAATCCTTGTCTAAGAGGTGTTCCTGGAGATATCTTTCTAAGAGCATGAAGTAAATTTTTATTATCCATAATATTATCCATGTTATACATTCCTATTCATCACCCCCTTAATACTAGATTTATAGCTTGTCTTAGATTGTCCACAGGTATTATTTCTATACCTTTTGTATCTTTTACTGCTGCATAATTATTTTTTGGAATAACAATTTTCTTAAAGCCCATTTTCTTGCATTCAGCTATTCTTTTTTCAATATAACTAACAGCCCTAATTTCTCCTGTTAATCCTACTTCTCCTGTGACAACTACATCTCCATCTATTGGAAGATTTCTAAAACTTGATGCTACTGATAATATTATTCCCAAATCCATTGAAGGTTCATTAACTTTTATACCTCCAACAACATTTATATATACATCTTGATTTTGTATTTGTAATCCTACTCTTTTTTCTAAAACTGCCAATAATAAAGCTACTCTATTGTAGTCTACTCCTGTTGCTGTCCTTTTTGCAATACCAAAGCTTGTTGGAGATACTAATGCTTGTAACTCTAAAAGCATAGGTCTAGTTCCTTCTACAGTTGAAATTATAACTGAACCTGATACATCTTTAGGCTTCTCTGAAATTAATACTTCAGATGGATTTGTAAGCTCTATAAGACCTATATCTTTCATTTCAAATACACCTAATTCATTAGTTGAACCAAATCTATTTTTAACAGCTCTAACAAGTCTATAGGTATTGTATCTTTCCCCTTCAAAATATAATACAGTATCCACCATGTGTTCCAGTAACTTAGGTCCTGCTAATGAACCTTCTTTTGTTACATGTCCAACTATAAATGTAGATATACCCATTCTCTTTGAAATCTTCATAAATCTTGAAGTTCCTTCTTTTATCTGGCTTACTGTTCCTGGTGCTGAAGATATTTCAGGACTATATACAGTTTGTATTGAATCCACAATTATTAAATCTGGATTTATATTATCTAAATAAGCTTCTATAATGCTTAAATTATTCTCTGAAAAGATTAATAGATTATCAGTATTTACTCCTAATCTATGAGCTCTCATTTTTATTTGAGATTGTGACTCTTCACCAGATATGTATAATACTTTTTTACCTGAACAGGCAACATTTCTAGATACTTGCATTAGAAGTGTTGATTTACCTATACCTGGGTCACCACCAACTAATACTAAGGAACCTTTTACAATCCCTCCACCTAAAACTCTATCTAATTCTTCTATCTGTGTAGAAAATCTTTCTTCATGTTTTATTTCTATTGAATTTATACTTATTGGCTTTGAATCGCCTTTATTTATAATAAATACTTCCTTTTGAGATTTTTTTTCTTCTATTTCTTCAACAAATGTATTCCATTTTGTACACTCTGGACACTTACCTAACCATTTAGTAGTTTCATATCCACATGATTGGCATACATACTTTGTTTTAATTTTTGCCATTATTATTCACCCTTAAATGCTTTATTATTACTTTATTGTACTACATATTGTTAATATCTGCATACATTATTATACTGATTTATTTTAAATATATCAGATTAATCTTTATATAACCTTAAATAGAGGGAGCAAAACTCCCTCTACCATTAAAATTATTTTACTTCAAAAGCCATTTTTCCTTCTTTTACAGTTGCTTCAACAATATCACCTGATTTTATTGTTCCTTGTAATATTAATTCTGATAATTCATTTTCCAACTCTTTTTGAATAGATCTCTTTAATGGTCTAGCACCATATTCCAAATCAAGTCCAGATTCTGCAATCAAGTTTATAGCTTCTTGGTCCATTTCTAATTTTATTGTCATTTCATCTAATCTTGTTATTAGTGCTTTACACATTAATTTTACGATTTTAGATATATCTTCTTTGTTTAGTGAATGGAATACTATTATATCATCTATTCTATTTAAAAATTCAGGTCTAAATTGCTTTTTAAGTTCCCCCATAATAGTTTCTTTCATCTTTTCATATTCATTTTTTTCTGCTTCTTCTTTATTAGGGGTACCAAATCCTAGTGTTTTTTGTTTTTTAATAGTTTTAGCTCCTACATTTGATGTCATTATTAATATTGTATTTTTAAAATCTACTGTTCTACCTTTTGAATCTGTCAATCTACCATCATCAAGTATTTGTAATAAAATATTAAACACATCTAAATGCGCTTTTTCTATTTCATCAAATAATACAACAGAGTATGGATGTCTTCTAACTTTTTCTGTTAATTGACCTCCTTCATCATAGCCTACATATCCTGGAGGTGATCCAATCAATCTAGATACTGAATGTTTTTCCATATATTCAGACATATCTATACGAATAATTTGGTTTTCATCTCCAAATTCAGCTTCTGCTAATGCTTTACTAAGTTCTGTCTTACCAACACCTGTTGGTCCTAAAAACAAGAATGAACCTATAGGTCTATTTGGGTCTTTAAGCCCTGCTCTAGCTCTTCTAATAGCTGTACAAATAGATTTTATAGCTTGATCTTGACCTATAACTCTTTCATGTAATATATCTTCTAATTTTAATAATCTTTCGCTTTCTTCTTCCATCATTCTATTTACAGGTATTCCTGTCCATAGTTCAACAACTTCTGCTATTACTTCTGCATCTACAACATTAGCATATTTAGATGATTTATTCCACTTATCTCTAACATTCTTCAATTGCTCTTGAGTTTTTCTTTGTTCATCTCTTAATTTAGCTGCTTTTTCAAAATTTTGACCTCTCACAGATTCTTCTTTTTCTTTTTTTATACAGTTTATTTCGTCCTCTAAATCTTGAATTTCTTTTGGAGGAGTATTTTCTTTTAGTCTAACTTTTGAGGCTGCTTCATCAATCAAATCTATTGCTTTATCTGGTAAAAATCTATCTGTTATATATCTTACAGATAGGTCTACAGCTGCTTTAATAGATTCATCTGTTATTTTCACTTTATGATGAGCTTCATATTTGTCTCTAAGACCTTTTAATATTTCTATTGTATCTTCTTTACTTGGTTCTTCTATTAACACTGATTGGAATCTTCTTTCTAATCCAGAATCTTTTTCAACGTGTTTTCTATATTCATCAATTGTTGTTGCACCTATAATTTGTATTTCTCCTCTAGCCAAACAAGGCTTTAAGATATTAGATGCATCTATTGATCCTTCACCAGTAGCTCCAGCACCAATAATAGTATGCATTTCATCTATAAATAAAACTATATTACCCTTTTTAATAACTTCATCTATAACTTGTTTAATTCTCTCTTCAAATTCTCCTCTGTACTTAGCTCCTGCTAGCAAAGCTCCCATATCCAATGTGTATAGTATTTTACCCTTTAAGGTATCTGGTACTCTACCTTCCGATATATCAATTGCTAAACCTTCTGCTATTGCTGTTTTACCAACACCAGGATCTCCTATTAAAACTGGGTTATTTTTTGTTCTTCTACTTAGAATTTGAATTATTCTTTGAATTTCTTTTTTTCTTCCTATTACTGGGTCTATCTTATCCTGTTTAGCGCATTCAGTTAAATTTCTTCCATACTTATCAAGTAGTTTTGATGAAGTACTTTCTGAAGATGCTTCTGTTGCTGGCTTATTTACTTTCTTAGGCTCGATAGAGTAATTGTCTATTCCCATCATATCTATGATGCTCTCAGCAATATCTCTAGCATCTATATTCATTGAAGCTAAAATTCTCATTGCCAAGCCTTCCCCTTCTTGAGCAAGAGCTAACAAAATATGCTCTGTGCCTATATAATTTGTTTTTAACTTATTAGCAAAAGCTCCTGATAATTCTAGAATTTGTTTTGATCTAGGGCTTAATGTTACATCTGATATAATAGAATCATTTTTACCTTCTATTTCTATTATCTTGTTTTCTAAAACTTCTTCTGTAATCCCTAATTTATTTAAAACCTTAGCTGCTATACCATCATTTTCTTTTAGAAGACCTAGAAGTAAATGTTCTGTTCCTACAATTTTATGTCCAAAGCCTTTCGCAGACTCTACCCCTAAGTCTATTGCTGTTTTAGCTCTTTGAGTAAATCTATTGAAGTACATTTTCATCCCTCCTATTTCTTGTTTCTATTTGCTAAACTAAATTCATTTCTTAGAAATTCAGCTCTTTTTATATCACTATCTCCAGTTGCTTGTGACATCAATCTCATTGATGGCTTTATACCCCTCATTAAGCTTATTATTTTTTCAATATTAATGTCTTCGATATAATCCATTTCAATACCAAGCTTAATATTTGATAAATGCTTCATTGCTTCTTGTACTGATAAGATTCTTGCATTTTGAAGTATTCCCAAAGATCTATAGATTTCATCCTCTAGTTCTATGGATGCTTCCAGCTTCACAATATTTCTAGCTTCTTTTTCTTTTGTTTTAATATCTTTTGTTAAACTTTTTATACTTTCAACTATATTTTTTTCTGACCTTCCTATAACTGATTGATTACTTATTTCAAACATATTCCCTAATGTACTTGATTTACCATTAGAAATTGACTTTATATTTGCTCCTAACTTATGTGCAATATTTGAATAGGTATCTATCTTTTTTTGAAAAGATAATATAGGTAAATGAACTATTATGGATGTTTTTAGACCTGTCCCTGCATTTACTGGACAACAAGTTAAATAACCTAGTTTTTCATTAAAAGCAAAGTCTAATTTTTCTCCTAAAATATCATCTACTTTATTTGCAAAATTAAAAGCTTCATCTACATTGAATTGGTCTTCATATACTTTTATTTTTATATGGTCTTCGTCATTAATTAATATGCATTTTGTTTTATCCTTGTTAATGATAATTGCTCCTACTTCATTTGTTGAAAATTTATTACTAATTATACCCCTATCTATCAATGTATCCTTTTCTATATTACTTATATCTTTTATTCTGTATAAAATAAAATTTTCTTGGAATAAATCTTCTGATTCTAATATTATATTGTTAACTTTATCTGTTATAACTTGAGATTCTGATTGACTTAATTTATGGGGAAAAGGATAGTTAGTAATGTTTCTAGATAGAGATACTTGACTTCCTATAATTATGCTATCTTCCATAAGTATCTCCTCCTATTCATTACACTGCTCTAAATCTTTTATTTTATCCCTAATATTGGCAGCTTTTTCATATTCCTCTTGCTCAACTGCTCTATTTAAGTCTTCTTTTAGGATTCTTATTTCATTGCTTATATATATATGGCTGTCATCTTTTTTAGGTATTTTTCCTATATATTCTTCATATCCATAAATATTTTTAAGAATTGGTTTAATCTGCTCTTCGAAAGCCTCATAACATCTACTACAACCTAGTTTTCCTGTTTCTCTATACTCTTCATATGTACTATAGCAATTTGGACAAATAATTTCTTTATCCTTAGAATCTTTGTCTGTGGCTAATAAATTTTCACCTTCATATTCTGATGAGCTATCTTCATTTATTTTAAATTTATCCATCACATCTTTTATTGAAAATGGCTCTTGAAAATTAAAATCGAATAAGGGATAGTCTTTAGCACAATCACTACACAAGTACATTCTTGTTTCTTGGCCATTTATTATGGAGCTAATAAAAACTGATGCTGTTTTCTTATGACATTTTTGACATAACATAATATCACTCCTCTATACTAAATAATTCTTCTATTATATTTTTTAAAATTCTTGCCCTTAGTATGTCATTCAATCCACGTATAGGCGTCCCCAAAGATTTATCATCTATAGCACTTAGTATTATTTTTGATTCTCGATTATTAATTAAGTTTATCTCAATTAACCACTTAACTAGTTTTTTACTCTGTAGATATGTTATTTCTTTATCAATTTTTTTATCTAAGATATGTAAAATTTCATCTTTATCTAGTTTTGCAATTTTATCAATTTTTACATATCCACCTCCGCCTTTTTTACTTTGAACTTCGTATCCTTTTTCTCTTGAAAATCTAGTTGTCAAAACATAATTTATCTGAGACGGAGCACAATTAAATAAGTTGGCTAATTCATTTCTTTGAATTTGAACTGTATCACTGTTTTCCATTAATTCTTTAATAAATTTCTCTATTATATCACTAATCGAAGCCATAAACATCACCACTTAAATAACTTTTTACTTTGACTTTCTTTGACTACTGCTTATTTATATTATATACATATTTTAGGCATAAAATCTAATTATTATAAATAAAAACAAATTTATATTTTATATATAATAAAAAATAAACGACATGATATTTTTTAATATCATGCCGCTTTAATATATATTATTTTTAACTATTAGCTGCCTCAATTATTTTAGTTGCAAGTTGTTGTGGCACTTCATTGTATTTTTCTAGTTCCATCTCAAAATATCCTCTACCTTGAGTCATAGATCTTAAATCAATAGCATATTTAAATGTTTCACTTTGAGGAGCTTCTGCATAAATTACTTGTTTTCCATTAGCATCAGGTTCCATGCCTAGTATTTTTCCTCTTCTTTTATTAATGTCACCCATTACATCGCCCATATATTCTTCTGGAACTGTTATAGTTAATTTCATAATAGGTTCTAATAATATTGGCTGAGCTTCTTCCATTCCTTTTTTAAATGCTAGAGAAGCTGCCATTTTAAATGCCATTTCAGATGAATCCACATCATGATATGAACCATCATATAATGTTGCCTTTATATTTGTAACTGGATATCCTGCAAGTATACCTTTTTGCATAGAATCTCTTAAACCTTTTTCTACCGCTGGTATATAAGATTTAGGAACTGAACCTCCAAATATTTCTTCATCAAACTCAAAGTCGTCCTTAGTTCTTGTAAACCTAATTTTTACATCACCATATTGTCCATGTCCACCTGATTGTTTTTTATGTTTTCCTTGAACATCAGAACTTCCCTTTATAGTTTCTCTATAAGCAACTTTTATATCTTCCAAATCAACATCAATACCAAATTTTTCTTTTAATTTATTTTTAACTATATTTATATGAAGCTCTCCTTGACCACCTACAAGGGTTTGCTTAGTTTCTGGGTTTCTATACCAATGTATTGTTGGATCTTCTTCAACTATTTTATTTAATGAAGATCCTATTTTATCTTCTTCACCTTTATTTTTTGGCACCACTGCGAAATAAATTTGTGGTTTTGGTAGAGCAATTTCTTCTAATAATTCTGCATCTGAACTACTAGCTATAGTGTTGCCTGTTTTAAGTGAATTAATTTTTGTTACAACCACTATATCACCAGCATTAGCAGACTCTACTTCTTCTAACTCTCCATTTTTCATTGTATATATACTACTTAATTTTTCTTTTGTATCTTTATTTAAATTTATAATTTCTGAATCTTTAGTTATTTTGCCTTCTACTACTTTTATATAAGACATTTTTCCTATGAATGGGTCAACCATAGTTTTAAATACTAAAGCTCTCAATGGTTCATCACTTTTAGTGCATTTTGGTTCTATATATGAACCTACTGTTTGTAATATTTCTTCTGTTCCTATGTTATTAATCGTAGAACCACATATTACAGGTATAATATCACCACTTTGAATTCCTATTATTATACCTCTTTGGATTTCCTCTGGAGTAAGTTCTTCTCCATTAAAATATTTATCCAACACTTCATCATCAGTTTCAGCTATATGTTCCATTAAAGCTTCTTTAACATGTGATACTTGTTCCTTAAATTCACCATCTAAATCGTCATCCAAGTTTTCTAATACATTATGTAATTTAACAAATTGTTTATCTTTATATACAGGGCTTATCATTGGTACTATCTTATTGTCATATTTTTCTCTTAACATTGCTATTGCGTCTTTATATCTTGCCTTTTCATTATCTATTTTGTTTATAAACATTATTTTAGGCATATCTTCAGTTAGTTCTAATGATTTTTCTGTTCCAACTTGTATAGGGTTTGTGGCATCTATTACTATAATTGCTGCATCACTTGCCCTTAATGAAGATATTACTTCACCAGTAAAATCAAAGTATCCTGGTGTATCTAAGAAATTGTATTTTACTCCATTGTATTCTATGGGAGCTAGTCCTATACTATAAGTCATATTAACTTTGTCAGACAACTTAGGCATTTTTTTTGAGATATTTGTAGTGTATGCTAGGGCATCAATTAAATTAGATTTACCACATCCACTATGTCCCAGTATTGCAACATTTCTTAAATCGTTACTATTATAGACTTTCATATTAGCACCTACCTTTTTTAATTATATAAAATTATCATTTGTTATTAGATAATTTTATACTATTTACATGTATAATATTCCCAATTAGTTAAGATAAGATTACCTTATTTTTAGAAAAAATATTTAGGTATTCTCTCCCTTGGATTTAAAATTATATTTCTACATACAAAGATATTTTTCCTCTTTTTTTGAATAAAAAACTCCAGGGTAGTTATACCCTAGAGTTTTGCATGTATTAGTTAAATTATTCTAATGTCATCAATAATTGTTTATCGCTTACCATCTCATTTTCAGCTACCTTGATTGATTTTATTTTGCCATTTGTTTTTGATACTATATTAGTTTCCATTTTCATTGCTTCTATAACTATTAGTGGTTGATGTTCTTCTACTTCGTCTCCTTCTTTAACAAGAATCTTAATTACCTTGCCTGGAATACTTGCCCCTATTTCAAGTGGATTATCCATATCTGCAATTTCTACTTGTTTAATACTACCTGCATAATTATTGTCTTTTATTTCAACTTCTCTATGCATTCCGTTTAAATCAAATACTATAGTTCTATACCCATTTTCCTTTACATCACCAATATTTCTTAAGCTTATAGTTAATGTCTTACCTTCTTCTATTTCCACATCACATTCTTCACCAACTCCAAGTCCGTAGAAGAATACATCACTTTCTAATTTAGAAATATCATTATACTCTTGTAAATGTTTTAAATATTCTTCATATACTTTTGGATATAATTCATAGCTTAATATATTTCTAATATTAGAACGCATATTAAATTTATCATTTAAATAATCTCTATCTTTATCAAAATCAGCTGATGGTATTAATAATCCTGGTCTAACAGTAATAGCTTCTTCACCCTTTAAAACAACTTCTTGTAAATCTTTTGGTATTCCACCTTCTGGTTGACCTATCATACCTTTACAGTAATCCACTACTGAATCTGGGAATGATAATTTTTTACCTTCTTCAATTATGTTGTCTTTATTTAATTTATTTTTAGTCATGAATATAGCTAAATCTCCAACAACTTTTGAAGATGGTGTAACTTTAATTATATCTCCCACTATCTGATTAGCTTCTTTGTAATTTTCTTTAAGAGTATCAAACTCATCTCCTAATCCAAAGCTATCTGCTTGTGCTTTTAAGTTTGAGTATTGTCCTCCTGGCATTTCATATTCGTATATTTCTGCAAAAGAAGTATTCATACCACTTTCAAATTTCTTATATATTTGTCTTAAATCACTGTAGTAACTTGATAACTCCCCATAACCGTATAAATCTATATTAGTATCTCTTTCAGTATGTTTTAGTGCCTCTACTATGGCATTTAAAGATGGTTGACTTGTAAGTCCAGACATACCTTGAAGGGCACCATCTACTATATCCACACCTGCCTGAGATGCCATTATACATGTTGCCACACCATTACCACTTGTATCGTGAGTGTGTAAATGAATAGGAGCTTTAACATTTGCTTTTAATTCTTTAATTAAATTATAAGCAGCATATGGTTTTAAAAGGCCTGCCATATCTTTAATACAAATTATATCAACACCTAAAGATTCTAATTCTTTGGCCATTTTTACATAGTATTCCAAGTTGTATTTAGATTTATCAGGATTTAAAATATCTCCTGTATAACACATTGTACCTTCTACTATTTTTCCTGTTTCTAAACCAGTTTCAATTGATAGTTTCATATTTTCTACCCAGTTTAATGAGTCAAATATTCTTATAACATCAATTCCTTGATATGCAGATTCTTTTATAAAGTCTACTATAACGTTGTCTGGATAATTAGTATATCCTACACCATTAGATGCTCTAAATAGCATCTGGAACATTATATCTGGTATTTCTTCTCTTAATTTTTGTAATCTTCTCCAAGGAGATTCTTTTAAGAATCTATATGCAACATCATAAGTTGCTCCTCCCCACATTTCTAATGAAAATAAATCTTTTTGATATTCATTAGTTTGTTTAGCAACTTGAAGTAAATCGTATGTTCTAAATCTTGTAGCAATAAGTGATTGATGCGCATCCCTCATTGTTGTATCAGTTAATAATAGTTTCTTTTCATTTTTTATTTTTTCAATATAAGCCTTCTTACCTAATCTTTCAAATTGTTTTCTACTTCCTTCCACATTTGGGATATGAGAAGTTATAATTTTAGGTTCATGTAACGGTTCAAATTTAGGCTTTGGCTCACATTTATTTTCATTTACTATAACATTCCCTATAAATTGAAGTAATTTAGTACCTCTATTTTTACTTTCTCTTATTTGGAATAATCTTGGATGTTCATCTATAAATTTCGTACTGCATTTTCCTGCTCTGAACATAGGATCTTGTAATACATTTATTAAGAATCCCACATTAGTTTTTACGCCTCTAACACGTAACTCTTTTATAGATCTTATAGTTTTATTGATTGCTTTTTCAAAAGTTCTATCCCATGCAACAGTTTTTACTAATAAACTGTCATAATGAGGGCTTATGCTAAATCCTGCACAACCATTACCACCATCAAGTCTTATACCAGCACCAGAACCTGTTCTATATACTTGTATCTTTCCTGTATCAGGCATAAAGTTGTTTTTAGGATCTTCTGTTGTAATTCTACATTGAATTGCATATCCAATTACTTTTATATCATCCTGTGATTTTATATCTATTTCTTCACTATCTAAACTATATCCCTCAGCAACAAGAATTTGGCTTTGTACAATATCAATACCTGTTACTTCTTCTGTAACTGTATGTTCAACTTGAATTCTTGGATTCATTTCTATAAAATAATGATTTCCATTTTTATCAACTAAAAATTCCAGTGTTCCAGCACTTACATAACCTACTTCTTTAGCTATCTTAACTGCATCTGAACATATTTCTTCCCTAACTTTTTTATCAACAGAAAATGCAGGTGCATATTCAATTATTTTTTGATGTCTTCTTTGAACAGAGCAGTCCCTCTCATATAAATGAACTAAATTACCGTGTTTATCTCCTAATATCTGAACTTCTATATGTTTTGGATCTTCTATATATTTTTCTATAAATATTAGCTCTTCCCCAAAAGCCTTTTTAGATTCACTACATGCCGTTGTATACTCAAGTGCTAAATTCTTTTCGTCATATACAACCCTCATACCTCTTCCGCCTCCACCATTAGAGGCCTTTATCATTATTGGGTATCCTATTTCATCTGCAACTTCTTTTGCTTCCTCAGCGCTTTTTATTACCTTTTCAACACCAGGTATTGTAGCTACTCCCACTTTATTAGCAACTTTTTTAGAGTTTATCTTATCTCCCATTCTCTCCATTATCTCTGCTGATGGTCCTATAAATGTTATTCCATTTTCTTCACACTTTCTTACAAACTCTGGATTCTCTGCTAAAAAACCATAACCTGGGTGAATAGCATCCACATTTTTTTCCTTAGCAAGCTTTATGATCCCATCCATATCTAAATAAGCATCTATAGGACCCTTATCTTTTCCTATTAAATAGGATTCATCTGCCTTCGTTCTAAATAAGCTATATTTATCCTCTTTACTATATATTCCAACACTTTTTATTCCTAATTCATTGCATGCTCTAAATATTCTTATAGCAATTTCCCCTCTATTAGCTACTAATACTTTTTTAAATTTTTTAAGCATGTTATCCCCCCTTTTCCATAACTTAGTTTAATATTTAAAATTATAGTTCATATAATTTTAATTTTGAACATTTCCCAAGTAGTTTTTTAATAAATAACTTAAATTTAACAAAATAGATAAATATATTTTGTGTTTTATCAGATTTGTATATATTATTTAAGTAACTATAGAGTATTTCTCATAATATTTATGCAAATTATTTTATTTAATGCAAATAAAAAATCCGTATTTATCTCTACAATAAATACGGATTTTTTCTGCTAATTATATTAAGTTCTAATTAATACTACTAATTCTATATTTGATTACTAAATTAATTTTACTTAGTCTAGTTCATTTAATAATCTTCTTGAAACATCATTTAATTTTAATTGTCCTAATCCTATATATGCCACAGCAAATACTGTCTTAATAACATTTTCAGAGTTATCCCACTTATAAGAAATTGCATTTACTAATGAGTGTTTTGGCATATCATCTTGTAATTCAACTGCCATTTCTTCTGATAAACTTATGTATTCTTCAAATAGTTCATCGTCACTCATTTCATCTAAATCATAATCTTCCTTTAGTTCTTCATTTAATATTTCTACTGGTATACTTAATTGATATGCTACAACATCTTCTCTTTTTGTACCTTTACACATATCTCTATCTACTCTAAAATCACTAACTTCTTCAATTGTTGCTTTTATCTCTTCACTATCTACTATTTCTTCTCCAAAGATAATATACATTCTAACACCTTCCTTATTTTTATATTTAAATTTACTTATTTCCTTTTATTATTTACTAAGTGTATTTATTTCTATTGTTTATTAAAATAAAAATATTTATAAGTTCTTTTTATATATTAAAAAACCTCTAGTTAGAAAACTAGAGGAATAATGGTGGGACCAACAGGGCTCGAACCTGTGACCCCCTGCTTGTAAGGCAGGTGCTCTCCCAGCTGAGCTATGGTCCC
>JALFMW010000275.1 GCA_022782605.1 Clostridium sp.
TATAAAAGTAGTGGTTCTTGATGATTTAAATTATTTACTCTCAAATGAGACTTTTGAGAACGCTAGTATCAAGGGCTATGATAAATTTGTAACTATGGCTAAGAATTACTATGATTTGTGAGCAGAGTGTCAACTTCTTAGAGATGATTTAACTATTGTAGTTATTTCTCATATAGAGAATTTTGGTACTGAACTAGATCCACAGTATAGATTGTGGACCACGGGAAAAATGTTGATAAATCAGATAAATCTTGATGGTTTGTTCTCATATATTATTTATTCTGAGCGTTATGTAGATGATGTAGATGGAGAAGTACATTATCGTTTTAAGACTAGAACGGATGGTAATGATACTTGTAGAAGTGTGGCAGGCTGTTTTGATGAAAAATACATTGAGCCTGATATGAAACTAGTTATAGATACTATCAATGCATTTGAAAACGAAGATTAAAACTATTTAACTAACTAATTAACTAAGTATTGAATATATGAAGCTGGACATTGTAATGCACTATTCTGTTGATGAAACAACAGGAGAAATCACTTTTATTGGTAAAGATGAGATTAAGGTAGACACTGCTAAGAAAACCTCTAGAAAGAGTTCTACTAAGAAAGACGAAAACCCTGAGCCTATTGTAACACTTGATTCTACTAAATTAACGCTTACCCAAGGAGCAGTTGATTTATTACAAGTCTGTGAAGATTGTCGTATAGACATCAAGTATGATAAGAAAGGCAAACAGCTACTTCCAAAGATTGGAACAGATGCTGCTTTTAAATCTAAGGGAGGTAATTTACTTTCAGGTAAGAATACTGTAAGATATGGGGGTGCTAATAATAAGAAGTTAGCAGGATATGGTACTATCTTTAAACTGGAACCAACTGAAGATGAAGGTATTTATTGGCTTGTAGGAGACAAAATGCCTGAAGAACAAGAGGTTCCAAAAGAGTTAGTTAATATTGAGGATGAGCTTGATATAACTAACTTGGATGCTATAGAAGAGGAATCTACAGACTTATCTAGTCTTAGTTATACTCTCTAATAAATAGAGTTAATTAAATATATTAGATAACAATTAATTTATTAGATTATGATTACTTAAATTTTGAAAATTATATAATATATGTCATTTAATTTTGCTATTTCATCTGATTCTGCAGTTCGTAACAGTCGTCGTCCACTCACACCATGGGAAATCCATGATGTAAAGTTTAAGGGAGCTGAAATTCGTGAGTTTAATGGTAAGAAAGACCCTAATGCTCATTATAAGTTGCTCTCCATTAAATATGAGAATGAGGATGGCTACTTTAATGTAGATTTATTCTTCCCTAAAGATGGTGATGATGTACGACCAGAATTTGATGGTGCTAATGGTGGTAAAGTTCAGATGGCTTCCTCATTTGAAACTACTATGGCAATAGTAAAACAGACTGCACAGGTTCTTAACCCTAAAGGTTTTGAACAGATGCAAAAGCTGAGTGTTAAATTTAAGAGCTTTGATGATGTTGCAAAGACTTTCATTAAAGTAACTACACCAGCTATTGATACAGATATTAAAATTAAATTGACAGGTAAGAATCGTGATGGTAAGGTAGTTGCTCAGATTCCACGTATCTTGGCTTTGAATAAGGAGGGAGAGGCATTTATTTGTGACAACTATATTGGTCCAAAGCTCTTCTGGTCTGATTATGAGGCAGGTAAGCGTGATGAGTATTTGAAGTCAACTCCTACTGACCCAGATAAGGCTGTTGCAGATACAGCAGGAGTAGATGAAGCTCCTAAGGATGATTTGGATCTCGATAGCTTGCTTTAATTAAATAATTCTCTATGGACTTTAGTTTTGAACCTAAAGTTACTAGGGAGTTTCTTCTAAGTGAAAACAATGAGGAGACATATATGAGTTATTATCTAGGAATACCTGTAGATAAAGGCTTATATGTGTCTCCTCTACGTTCTGACCATCATAAAACTTGTGGATTTTTTAGAGGTAAATCTGGTAGACTTTACTTTAAAGATTTTGCTACTGGAGAATGCTTTGCCTTTGAAAATGTTGTAATGAAGAAGTTTAATTGTAATTACCATGAAGCTTTAAGAATTATAGCTAAAGACTTTGGATTTATTAAAGGTGAATCTCCAATATCTAAACCTGTAGTTAAGCAAGCTGAATTTAAAGGTGACAAACAAACTTTCATTCAAATAGAGGCTCAAGAATTTTCTGAAGAAGAACTAAAATGGTGGAATCAGTATGGTATAACTAAGCCTATATTAAATAAGTATAGAATATTTAGTTGCAGAACAGTCTTTTTAAATGGTTCTATAGTTAGTCAGTCTACTCCAAAATGTCCTAGTTATGGGTATTACTTTGGAAAGAAAGAACATGTAGAACAATGGAAAATATATTATCCGAAAAGGTCTGATTATAGATTTATAGGTAATATATCTACTAAAACCATTCAAGGTTATAGACAATTACCTAAGAATGGTAAGTTATTAGTAATAACTAAGAGTTTAAAAGATTGTGCTTG
>JALFMW010000298.1 GCA_022782605.1 Clostridium sp.
GGATGTCTTAGATTGAAGGTGTTGTAGCAGAAACTGATGCTAAAATTAGAGGTGACCGTATTGATTTGCTAGTATACGAAGAAGCTGGTTCTAACTCCGTTTTAAGAAAATCGTACATTAAAGGAAAGGCTTTGATATACATTGGAGGTACAAAGTTCGGTATTAGGCTAGCCGGCGGCACAGGGGGAGATAAAGGCCCGGCATTGTAGGGGCTTAGAGATATATACTACGATCCAAATGGATTTGATGTACTTCCATTTTATCATAACTATACAGAAGGAGGTGAGTGGGTATATACAGGATATTTCATCCCCTCTTATATAGGAGCTATTACAGAATATGGAACTGATATCAATGGAGTAAGAAGATAGTTACTTGATAAGAGAGGCTACTGTTTATGGAAAAACTATAAAGAATAGTTAGATTTAGATAGGGCTAATCTATCCTCAAACCCTAGAGCCTTAATTGATCACTCTGCTGAGTACTGTTATACCGCTGAAGAAGCTTTTGCTTTGGAGGGTGATAACAAATTCAATAAGGTAAATATTGCTGAGCAACTCACAAATATTAGAGCTCTAAAGAAATGTCCTCCAATCGAAAGAGGTTATATTGAATATAAATTCAAAGAAGGAGCTCATATTCAGTAGAATATAGATGGCTTTAAGTGGATTCCAAATTAGAATAGTAAACTTTAGATACTAGAACATCCAATTTGGACTTTGCCTCCAGTTGAGGATGAAAATGGAAAAGTAATCTGGAGACCTCCTACTGAAAAAGTTAGAAGTCTATATGTAATAGGAATAGATGGTATCGATATTGGTGCAGCGCAAACATCAGAAGCTACTAAGGATCCATCTGATTTCTGTCTTGTTGTTTACAAGAGAGCTTATGGTATAGAAGAACCAAAATTCGTAGCACTTTATAAGGATAGACCTAACGATGTTAGAGAGTGCTATAAGATAGCTATTAAACTAGCATAGTATTATAATGCTACAATAAATATAGAAGCAACCAGATAGAGTATAATTCCATATGCACGAGAAAGGAAGCTTCTTAATCTCTTTATGAAAAGACCTAGAGCTACACTTTCAGACTCTGCCAGAAATACAAATAAGCAATATGGAACTCCTGCAACTCCTGCTATTATAGATCATTAGACTGACTTAATAGCAGACTATATAACTGACTATTGTCATCTTATATGGTTTGATGAAATGCTTGATGAATTTAATAGGTACACCGATGAAAATAAGAAGAAATTTGATATTGTTGCAGCAGTAGCAATGGCTCTATTAGCAGATGAAGAATTGCAAGGAATTGTGCCTAAAGTTGTAGAAGAGGTTAAAGATACCTGGTAGGATATAGGATTTTATACAGACGAGTATGGAAGAAGACGCTATGGAACACTTCCAAAAAATACTCCATAGATACGGTTTAATAATAATTTTGGATAGTTATATGACGACTTAGGACCTAGAACAAGTAATACAAGACTATATTCTGGATATTTATCATAAGAAGTATATAGGAAAAATAGTCATTGAGAAATTAAACCCAATAGGATATTATATTAAGTTGGGTATGGATCATCCTCATTAGCCTATAATTATATATGCAGAGTTAGAGGATGATAAGTTTCTTAAGTTTCTCAAGTAGGAACTTAAAGATAGGCGCTTTAACCTAGTATATTATGGTAAACTATAGTTAACTTACCCATATGATTGTAATCCAATAAATACAGCATGTAGTTGTCATGACAAAGGATGAATTGATAGAGAAAACAGACAAAGCAATATCTGAACTAGTCTACCCTAAATATGATTTATAGAAAGCATATAACTACTATAATGGTGTAAGAGATTCAGACTAGTTCAGATACTTAGAGGAGGTATACGGAGCTAATGCACCAACTACATTACACTTTACCCCTTTAATAAAGAAGCATATTGATGCTCTTATAGGAGAATATTTGGGAACCCCTATAATTCCAAAGATATTCTGTAAGGACAGTTAGACAATAACTAATATAGATAGAGAAAAACAATTAAAGATTGCCTCAGAACTTCATGAATATTTAAAAAATCATCTTAGAAATTCAGTTCTAAACTTTATAGATGGAAAGAATATTAATGATGGTCTCATTGAATAGCAATTGAAAAGAATAGTAGAAGATATAAATAATACATTCGTATCAGAGTATGAGATTGCCGCCTAGAATGTAGTAGAATATATTATGCAATCTAGGGATACTGATATGATTACAGTATTAAGAGATCTTCTTCTAGACCTTTTAATTACTGGGTATGCTTTTTATAGAGTCCTCCCTACGGTGGAAAATAATAGTATTAGAATATAGGCTTTAAGCCCTCTAAACACATTCATTGATAGAAACTTTGAATCTCCATATATTAAAAACTCTTATAGAGTTGTAGTAAGAAGTTGGATGACTAAGAATCAAATCTTAAATGAGTATGGTAAGGAAATGAAAGCCTCTGATAGGAAGCTCCTGGATGAGAAGTGGGATTCAGTTTATGAGAATGCTATGTATTATGTTAGAATGGGAGAAACTAATGGCATACCAAATACTGATGGAGTTTAGGCAGGTGTAGAAGTTACCCCAGGATATCCAGATAGTAGGTCTGGAATAACCCATGAGCTTATTCCTGTTTATGAAGTTGAGTGGCTAGAAACCGATAAAGACTTTGTAATGCAGAGATATAAGACCGTTAGGATTGGGGAACAAATATATATACTTAGAGGTAAAGATGAAAAGGTTATGAGAACTAAATCAAACCCTTCTTATTGTAGTCTTTCCGTTAATGGTATATATTTCTTAAATAGAGGTACAAAGCCTTACTCAATGGTTCTAGCTTGTGCTCACCTATAGGACTAGTATGACCTTCTAAATTTCTACAGAGATAATCTTATTGCAAATAGTGGAACGGTTGGAGACTGGATTGACTTAACGTTAATACCTGCTGAATTAGGAGTAAATCTTCCAGAAAGACTTATAAAATGGTAGGCTTTAAAGAAGTAGGGACTTGGTGTACTTGATTCCTCACAGGAAGGAAGACTAGCTTCCGGATAGGCTCCATTGAATACTATTTTTAATGGATTTGATAATACCGTTAAAATGTAGGCTGTTCAAGCTATACAGGTAGCAATAGATGCTATAGAGTAGACTACATCATCTATTACTGGAGTATTTAGGGAAAGATTGAATGGTATTGAGTAGAGAGATGCTGTTACTAATGTTAAAATTGGATAGAACAATTCATTTATTATAACTAAACAGTATTACCATCAAATGGATTTAATAGTAAATGAAATGTTATTAGATTGTTTAAACCTTGCTAAGGTTGTATTCAAAAATGGTCTAACTGGAACTATAATATTAGGAGATAAATACCAAAGAATATTTACTGCTCTTCCAGAGTATTTTACAATGACTGATCATGATAT
>JALFMW010000302.1 GCA_022782605.1 Clostridium sp.
CCATTATTAATAATAATTACATCATCTACTATCTGTTCAATTTCATCTATCTCATGAGTAGTTATTACAATGCTTTGGTCATCTTCCATAAATGTTAATATAGCTTTTATAAATTCTTCTCTTTTAAAAATATCTATTCCTGAGAAAGGTTCATCTAGCAAAGTATATTTTGCTCTTTGAGCAAATCCAATTATTATTTTTACTCTTGCTTTATTTCCCTTTGATAATTTGCTGATTTTTTGATCATCAGTTAGAGAAAACATTTCAAGCATTTCATAAGCCCTGACATCATCCCAATTTTTATAAAAAACTTTCATAAACTCAAAAGTTTCTTTTATATTAAAATGATTAAAATGTATATCTATATCTGGCACAAAAGCTAGTTTATTATAAATTTGTTGATTAAGTTTCTCGCCGTCAATTAAAATTTCTCCACTATCTGGTTTGACTAATCCAGCAATAGATTTTAATATAGTAGACTTACCTACACCATTTATACCAAGTATGCAAGTAATTTTACCTTCATCTATCTTAAAAGACACATTATCTAAGGCTTTTACTTTTTTGTATTTTTTACTTACATTTTTAACTTCAATCATAATATTCCTCCAAAATACCCTTCCTAATTATATATACTTTTTACTAATAATCTCCTTAACTTCTTCCATAGGTACATTTATAGCCTTCATTTGTTCTAAAAATATTTCTGTTGCTTCATTTATTAAGTCGTTTCTTATTTGTTTTATTAAATTATCATCATCTGTAATTGTACTTTGATTATTTTTTATGGTATTAATAATGCCCATTTCTTCCATCTCCTTATAAGCTTTTTGAACTGTATTTGGATTTACATTTATAGTAACTGCCATCTCTCTTCTAGAAGGTAATCTCTCTCCTTTTTGAATTTCTCCTGTTACTATCTTCTGTTTTATATTTCTAATAATTTGAATATAAACAGGCTCCCTATCATTTACTGTAAATTTCAAGGCATTCTCCTTTCTGTATTTTTACAATAAGTTATGCTAAGTGTATTAATTAACTAATACACTTTAATTATAGGTGTATTATATTATTAATACACATACAAAATCAACTTATAATTTATTTTTTATATACTATTTAATATTTTCAACAAAAAAAAGAGAAATAAGATTTCTCTCATTTCTCTTTATCTATTTACTAGAAACTAGCAAGTGAAGAATAATTGAGCTATTCCACCTTTTGAAGTTTCTCTATATTTATCCATTAAATCTCTACCAGTTTCGTCCATTATTTTAACTATTTGGTCGAAAGTAACGTGATGTTCACCATCTGTTAATAATGCATAGTTAGCAGCATCTACAGCTCTTTGAGCTCCCATTGCATTTCTTTCTATACATGGTATTTGAACGTATCCGTAAGCTGGGTCACAAGTCATTCCTAAGTGATGCTCTAAACCTATTTCAGCAGCATACTCTATTTGTCTTAATGATCCACCTTTTAAGAATGCTACAGCAGCAGCAGCCATTGCACAAGCAACACCTACTTCACCTTGACATCCAACTTCAGCACCTGAAACAGATCCATTTCTCTTAACAAGAACACCTACTAAACCTGCAACTGCTAAAGCTTCTAATATCATTTCATCACTATATCCGTAGAAATCTTGCATTGCGAAGAATACTCCTGGTAAAACACCTGCAGAACCACATGTTGGAGCAGTAACTATTACATTTCCAGATGCATTTTGTTCTGAAGCTGCTAAAGCGTAAGAATATAATAATGTATTTAATTCTTTGTTAGCAAGATATTGTTTGTAGAAGTAGTGAGCTTTTCTTTCTAGATTTAATTTTCCTGGTATAACTTCTGTAGTATTTAATCCATCTATTATAGATTGTTTCATAGCATCTTTTATAGTTACTAAGAAGTCCATTATATCTTCGTCATCGTAAGTTTTTACGTAATCTACGAAGTTTTTGTGGTTTTCTTTACACCAAGCTATTATTTCTTCCATTGTTGAATGAGGATAAGTGTCGTTTCCACCAGCATTTCTCATTCCTTCTTCAGCTATTGTTCCTCCACCTACTGAGTAGATAGTCCAATCTCCTATAACATTTCCTTCTGCATCTATAGCTTCTAACATCATTCCATTTGGATGATATGGTTTTACTATATCTTCTCTCCAGATTATTTCTACATGTTTTGGTTCAAGCGTTTTCTTGATTATATAATCTGTTAAATGTCCTTCTCCTGTTGCAGCTAAACTTCCGTATAAGTGAGCTTTAAAGCTAGCAGCTTCTGGGTATTTGTTTTTAAATTGTTCAGCAGCTCTTTGAGGTCCCATTGTATGTGAGCTAGATGGTCCGTTACCTGCTTTATAAAGTTCTTTTAGTGATTCCATGTTATTCCTCCTAAGGATTATTTTATTTTTTAATCTGGAAAACATATTCCCAATAGTCATTATAATATTTTAAAGTAATTTCTCAAAAAGATAATAAATAGTTATTCATTTTTTTATATAACTATTATATTTAAATAATAATACATAAATATAATACCTAAAATTCAAAAAAAAATCTAGGTATTATATTAGGTAATTTTTTACAATTTTTAATTGATTTTTATAATTACTTATACTACCATTATTATTAATTTACAAACTATTTTAACCTAGGGTAGAGGCGCAACAATTAAAATTATTTGAAGGTAGTCGGCAGATGTTGATTTTCAAAGAAAGGAATTGTTGCCGAAAAAGTAATCTTTGCAAGGATTATTTTTGGGGTTATGTATAATATGCATAACACTGTCACTTAATTTTAAGTGGTGAGCTACAAGGTTTACTTTGACATACATTTTTTAACGTATAAAGTATTCCTTTGTACGTTTTTTAATATGCATAAATATAATAAATATAAGCTCTATCTTAAATTTTCTCTATTTATTAATTATTAAATCCAAAATATATTATGGGGTGATAAAAAATGAAAAAAGTTAATGTTGCTTTAGTTGGTGCAACTGGTATGGTTGGAAGAACTTTTATAAAAGTTTTAGAAGAAAGAAATTTTCCAATAGATAAAGTCTATATGTTCTCTTCTGCAAAATCAGCTGGTACAGTTGTAAAATTTGCTGGTCAAGATATAGTTGTTGAAGAACTTAACGAAAAATCTTTTGATGATAAAAATATTCAAATCGCCTTATTCTCTGCTGGTGGTTCTATAAGTGCAAAATATGCACCAATTGCCGCTTCAAAAGGTATAGTTGTTGTAGACAACTCAAGTCAATGGAGAATGGACCCCGGGGTTCCTTTAGTAGTTCCTGAAGTAAATCCTGAAGCTGTAAAAAATCATAAAGGAATAATTGCAAATCCAAACTGTTCAACTATTCAGGCAATGGTACCGCTAAAACCTCTACACGATAAATATGGTTTAAAAAGAGTTGTTTATTCAACTTATCAAGCTGTATCTGGTTCTGGTGTTAGAGGAGTTAAAGATTTGGAGGATGGTATCCAAGGAAAACCAAATACATTCTACCCTCATCCTATAGCTTTCAACTGCCTTCCTCATATAGATGTTTTTGAGGAAAATGGATATACAAAAGAAGAAATGAAGATGGTAAATGAAACTAAGAAAATTTTAGACGACTATGACATAAAAGTAACTGCTACTACTGTAAGAGTTCCAGTGAGAGGCGCTCATAGTGAATCTATAAACTTAGAATTTAATAAACCATTTGAATTAGAAGATATATTTAATACTCTAAAAAATACTGAAGGTATTGTTGTTGTTGATAATCCTACAAATAATGAATATCCTCTAGCAATAGATGCTGAAGGTCATGATGAAGTTTATGTAGGAAGAATAAGAAGAGATTTCAGTGTTGATAATGGAATTAATTTGTGGGTCGTTGCTGATAACATAAGAAAAGGTGCTGCTACAAATGCAGTTCAAATAGCTGAATTATTATTAAAGTATGATTTAGTATAAAAATTTGTTGTGATAAATATTATTTAAGTAGGGAATTAAATTTAAAATAAAGGGGAGATTTTTGTGGTTTTTAAAGGTTCTGCAGTTGCTTTAGTTACACCATTTGATGAAAATGGAAAAGTTAATTTTGATAAGATAAAAGAATTAGTTGAATATCATATAGAAAATGGTACTGATGCCATAGTTGCCTGTGGTACTACTGGTGAGGCTAGTACTATGAATGATGAAGAACATTTAGCAGCTATTAAAGCTATAATTGATGCTGTTAATAAAAGAATACCTGTTATAGCTGGTACTGGCGGAAATGATACTGCTCACTCTGTTTATATGAGTCAAGAAGCTGAAAAATATGGAGCTGATGCACTTTTAATTATAACTCCTTATTACAACAAAGCTAACAAATCAGGTCTTAGAAAACACTTTGTTACAATAGCAAATAGTGTTAACATACCAATAATCTTATACAACGTTCCTTCTCGTACAAAAGTAAATATACCACCTGCATTAGTTGCTGATTTAGCTAGAAATGTAAAAAATATAGTTGGACTTAAAGAAGCTTGTGGCGACTTAGCTCAAGTTGCTGAAGTATGCAGATTAGTTCCAGATGACTTTGCTGTATATTCAGGAAATGATGATTCTATACTTCCTCTACTTTCTCTTGGTGGAAGTGGTGTTATATCAGTTCTTGCTAATATTTGTCCAAAAGAAACTCATGATTTAGTAGCTAAGTTCTTTGAAGGCGATATAGAAGGTTCTAGAAAATTACAACTTGATATGAAACCTTTAATAGATGCTTTATTTATAGAGGTAAATCCTGTTCCAGTTAAAACTGCTATGAATTTATTAGGATTTAATGTTGGAGATTTAAGACTTCCTCTTGCTGAAATGGAAGATAAAAATTTAGAAGTATTAAAACAAGAATTAGAAAATTGGGGATTAAAAATACAGGAGGCAACATGTTAAGAGTAATAATAAGTGGATATAGCGGTAGTATGGGTAAAGTTTTAACTAAATGTGCTAATGAAGATAGTGAACTTGAAATAGTTTGTGGATCATCTAAAGATGATTTAGATGTGCCTTTCAAAACTTATCATAAAATGAGTGAGGTTGAAGAATTAGCTGATGTTATTATAGATTTTTCTCATCA
>JALFMW010000320.1 GCA_022782605.1 Clostridium sp.
TATTATGGCAGCAGAGGAAGGAATGCGTCAAAGATACTTCTTCTTAGATGTTCACTGTCGTGGTCATTATCCAAGTTATGCTTTAAAAGAATTTGAAAGAAAAGGATATGACATAGGTATGCAAGAAGGAGATGCAGAAATCCTAGCAAAAGGAACTGTAGATTATATAGGATTTAGTTACTATATGTCAACAACTGTAAAATCAGATGTTAAAAATGATAATACAGGAGATATTGTAAATGGAGCTTTACCAAATGGAGTGGAAAATCCATATATAGCATCTAGTGATTGGGGATGGGCAATAGATCCAGTTGGTTTAAGATATACTTTAAATCGTTTCTATGATAGATATGAACTACCAATGTTTATAGTTGAAAATGGCTTTGGAGCTATAGACACAGTAGAGGAAAATAATGAAATACATGATGAGTATCGTATAGATTATTTAAGAAAACATATAGAACAAATGAAAATAGCTGTTAATTATGATGGTGTAGAATTAATGGGTTATACTCCATGGGGAATAATGGATTTAGTTTCATTTACTACTGGAGAGATGAAAAAAAGATATGGAATGATTTATGTTGACAGAGATAATGAAGGTAATGGAAGTATGGAAAGACTTCGTAAAGATTCATACTTCTGGTATAAAAATGTAATAGCATCTCAAGGCGGAAATTTGGAGTCTGATAAAGAGAAAGTTGAGTGTTTTGCTTAAATAAATTAAAAGAGCTGATTTCTATATTGAATAGAAATCAGCTTTTTTACATAGTTGATAATTATAAATCATATATTTAGTACTAGCCTTAGAGAAATCGAAATGGGGGAGGCTAAATATGAAAAATGAAATTAATATATTAAATATTATGAAATTTGCAGGAGCATTTATAGCTTTTATTATTGGTTCAGGGTTTGCTACAGGTCAGGAGATTATGCAGTTTTTTACTTCTAATGGATTATATAGTTTAGTATCCATAATTATAAGTTTGACATTATTTATATATTTTGGAAGTGTGATTATGAGTGCAGGATATGACTATGGTAGTAGTGAAAAATATAGACCATACAAGTATTTTTGTGGAAATAAAATAGGTTTATTTTATGAATATTTTGTGCCGATTTTATTATTTATAAGTGTAATTGTGATGATTTCAGGAGCAGGAGCAACATTACAAGAATATTATAAACTTAATTATTATGTAGGTTGTGCTATGATGACAATATTAGTTCTCATTTCATTTGTTTTTGGATTAGATAAACTTATCGATATAATTGGTTTTATTGGTCCTCTTATAGTTGTATTTTCTTTGATTGTGGGATTTGATATTTTGATTCAAAATTTAGATGGATTAAAAGATATTTCACAGACGATGAATGAGGTTAGACTTACAAAAGCCGGTGGAAATTGTATTAAAAGTGGAATATTATATGCATCTTATAATATGGTAAGTGGATTGTTTTTCTTTACATCACTTGGTAATAGTGCAGAAACTAGAAAAGAAGCAAAATATGGTGCTATTGTTGGAAGTTCATTAATTATGTTAGTTATTTTAGTTATGAATTTTGCCTTATTATCAAAAATAAAAGATATTTATAAATTATCAATACCAACTTTATATTTTGCAAAATCCATATCACCTTTATTTGGGAGAATTTTTTCCGTTATTTTATTGTGTGGAATTTACTCAACAGCTGCACCAAATTTTTGTACTGTATGTTCTAAGATTACTAAAACAAAAAAATATAATAAAAATATTATTGCTGTTTTTGTTTCTATTGTAGCATTTATATTGGGATTATTTCCATTTGAAAAATTAGTACAAAATGTTTATCCATTAACAGGTGTGCTGGGAATAGTTTTATTTGCATGTATATTTTTGAAACAAATTAGTGGAAGAATTATATAAATTTATACTCCTATGATAAAATTAATATCATAGGAGTTTTATTTTGAAAACTTAGAGATAATCATAATTAGTTTTCTGCAAAATAGTACTTTAAAAAATGGATATTTATTTAAAAAATCAGGTTGGTAAAATAAAGAAGTGCAAAAAAGGGCATAATAATATAAAGGATGTAATAAATACAAAAAATAGTATTCAAATTATAATGCTCTTTTAAATTTGACTAAGGATTTCATCAAAGAATCTAAATTCTGTTTTTTAGCCGCGATAGCGACTGATAATAGGCAAATATGACCTAACGTATATAGATTTTGGACAGAATCGAAATTACGAACAGAAACATATTCTAAATTAAGATTTTTTAATCTAGCATTGTGTCTTTCGCACTCTGTTCTTTTAGAATACAGATTCTTAAAATACATTGAAGTTTCATCCACAGAGCTCCTATAATCTGTACCAATATTTTTGTATTTAATGCATCCTCTTTTTATTGCGTTATTAAAATAGCGAGGATGGCCACATGGGCAAAGTGAATCATCTTTTGATTGTGCAAATGGGCAACGATATTTTTGTTTTATAGAATCTTTTAAATATTGCTTACCATCTTTATGCATAGCTAATCCTGCTTGACAAATTAAATTGCCTTCGGCAAGAGATTTAGAATTTTTAGTATTTCTTTTATTTTTAGCTATAATTGCAGTACCGTTTAAATCATTTTTTATGTAGTTGTAGTTCTTTTTAGAATCAAATCCTTTGTCGGCTATTACTATTGAATTTACCAATGAGAAAGACTTATTAGCTCTTTTCATAAAGCCAATAAAACTAGAAACATCAGATTTATCAGCAGTGCATGTTTCTTCATATATAGGCAATCCTGATTTTGCATCGCAAATTATTAAACTTTTGTAACCCCAGTAAAATTGATGTTTTTTATGAGTATCTTGGTTATTAGCGCTATGTATACCAAGTTTACAGTCTAAATCAGATTTGGGTTGATTACTACTTTTAAATTTATTATTTGAAAAACACTTTGGATTATTAAATTTAGTATTAGCTTTAATAGGAGTAGAGTCAACGCAGGTAATTTCAGAATTTAGAATTTCAAGATTTAAACATTGCTTAACTTGATTATTCATAATTTGTTTTATTATTTTATTATTAAAATTTTTTATGAAACGTTGAAAAACAGAATATGATGGCAATGATTTTGTAATATCAAATCCACATAAATGAGCAATTTTCAAATTTAGATATAGGTAATCGCGAAGCGTTGTTATCTCTTTGATAGCTTGTAATTTCATAACTATAAAGGATCTTATTAAAGCATGTTGAGAATAGCCCTTTGGGCCATATTTAGAAGGTATAAATTCTGGGATAAAAGATAAATCGATACTATCAAAAATATTTTCATAAAAATTTATAATAGATTGTGATGTAAATAAATCCATTAAATTAAAAATTTCTTGTTTTTCCATATTAAAACCTCCGGCTGATAACTTATTATTTTGTCCTTGTATAAATAGTATTATCCAAGGTGGTTGTTAAAATACGGAAAAATTTGAGGGATAGTTAAAAAGTGGTTCATAGAACCATTGAAATAAAAGGGTTAAGAAATATGATTAACTCTATTGGAACATTGCAAAAGAGGGGATAAATATGAAAAAAGTAATAAGTATAGGAGAAGCTTTAATTGATTTTATACCTAATCAAAAAGGTTGTGAATTAAAGGATGTAATAGGTTTTGAAAGAGTAGCAGGTGGAGCACCTGCTAATGTTAGTGCTGTAGTAGCAAAACTTGGTGGAAAATCAAATTTCATATCAAAGCTAGGTAGAGACGCTTTTGGAGATCATATAATAGAAGTTTTAAAAGAGGCTAATGTAAATACAGATTATGTATTAAGAACAGATAAAGCCAATACAGGATTAGCTTTTGTTTCTTTAAAAGAAGATGGAAATCGTGATTTTTCATTCTATAGAAATCCAAGTGCGGATATGTTACTAGAAGAAAATGAAGTAAAAAAGGAATGGTTTAAAGATTGCCATAGTTTGCATTTTTGTTCAGTAGATTTAATAGAGTGTCCAATGAAGTATGCACATAAAAAAGCTATAGAATTTGCATTAGAAAATAAAAGTATAATAAGCTTTGATCCAAATGTAAGGTTACCTCTATGGGATAGTGAAGAGTCATGTAGAGATGCAATACTAGAGTTTTTACATTTAGCTCATATAGTTAAAATATCTGATGAAGAATTAGAATTTATAACAGGGTATGACAATATGGATAAGGCTAAAGAAGTATTGTTTAAAGGTAATGTGAAGCTAGTTTTATTTACAAAAGGAAAAGATGGAGCTGAGGCATATACTAAGGATAAAATTGTTAAAATACCTGGAAGTGTTGTGGATGTAGTTGATACAACAGGAGCAGGGGATTCATTTATTGGTTCATTTCTATTTAAACTATTACAAGATGATATAAATATGGAAAAGCTTGATAGTATTAGTGATGAAAAGCTAAAAGAATATTTATTATTTTCAAACTGTTATGCATCTAATAGTACAACTAAAAAAGGTGCGATTGGATCATATGCCACATTAGATGAGATAATAAAGTATATGAATAAATAAATTAGTATATAAGTATGAACCCAGGGTATTATTCCTGTGATTCATATCCAACATGGAAGTAAAAAAAGCACATTGACTATTAGATCAATGTGTTTTTTTTGAACCTTACATAGATGTAATGTATATGTAATGTTTGAAGATAGTTATCCCAAAGCATTCAAAGTAAAATTAGTATAGAAGTAAACTATATAAGAAATGAGGGATAAACTAATGGAAGTAATAGAAATATTTAAAGCTATAATTCTAGGTATAATAGAAGGAATAACAGAATGGCTACCTATAAGTAGTACAGGTCATATGATACTAGTTGATGAATTTTTACAGCTAGGAATGTCAGATGCATTCAAAGAAATGTTCTTTGTTGTAATACAACTAGGTGCAATACTAGCAGTAGTAGTTTTATATTGGAAAAAGATATTTCCTTTTGACTTTAAAGAGAATCAAGTTATAAAAAAAGACATAATAATAATGTGGATAAAAATAGTTATAGCATGTATACCAGCAGCAATTGTTGGTGTATTATTTGATGATAAGATAAACTCACTATTTTATAATTTTCAATCAGTAGCTATAGTCCTTATAGTATTTGGTATTTTATTTATAGTAGTAGAAAATTATAATAAAGGAAAAAACTCTATAGTAAAAAACATAAATCAATTAACTTATAAAATGGCAATGGTGATAGGTTTATTTCAACTAGTAGCAGCAATTTTTCCAGGGACATCTCGCTCAGGTGCAACTATATTAGGGGCTTTATTAATAGGAGTATCGAGGGATGTAGCAGCTGAATTCACATTCTTTTTAGCCATACCAGTAATGTTTGGAGCTAGTTTACTTAAACTGATTAAGTTTGGGATTGTATTTAAAAGTTTTGAACTTACTGTATTATTAGTAGGGATGTTAGTCGCATTTATAGTATCTTTATTAACTATAAAATTTCTTGTCGAATACATTAAAAAACATGATTTTAAAATATTTGGATGGTATAGGATAGTACTTGGATGTATACTTCTAATATACTATTTTATGATGATGTAAAAATTAATTAAATATAGAAAAGCTATAGTAACAATTATAATGCTATAGCTTTATTTACTACAAAAATGCTATACTAATCATAATACAAATTACTAAAATATAGTAAAATAAACGCTGATATGGAGTGTATATATGAATAATAGAATTTATATTATAGAGGACGATATTTCTATAAGTACGTTGTTAAAAGATTATATAGATAGATACGGTTTTGAGGCAGTTGTAGCAACAAACTTTAATGATATAATAGAAGAATTTGAGGTATGTAGACCTAGTCTAATATTATTAGATATAAATTTACCCAAATTTGATGGGTTTTATTGGTGCACAAAGATAAGACAAAAATCAAATATACCTATAATATTTATATCAGCAAGGGAAAGTGGAATAGATCAAATCAGAGCATTAGAAAGTGGTGGAGATGATTATATAACTAAGCCCTTTCAATATGAAGTAGTAATAGCAAAGATAAAAAGTCATATGAGAAGGTGTTACGGAGAATATGCCCCAAAGCTAAATGAAAGAATAGTTGAACTAGACGGACTTAAATTTTACCCTGAAAGACTGGAGGTAGAATTTGAGGATAAAAATATAATCGTAACTAAAAAAGAAGGGATATTACTTGAATGTCTTATGAAGAAATATCCAAAAGTAGTTAGTAGAGATTATTTATTAGAAAAAATATGGGATGATATTGAATTTGTAGAGGAAAATACATTAAATGTTAATGTAAGTAGAATTAGAAAAAGACTTAATGATTTAGGAATAGAAGATGCCGTCAATACTGTAAGAGGGGTTGGCTACAAATTAAATAAGAATTGGTAGGATTATAATATGAAATTATTTATGAATGAATACAAAGGATATATATTCACTTATTATGTAGGGCTTATAATAACTCTTACGTATTGTAAACTTATGAATTTTATAAAAGCATCAGAGATAATCTATATATTATTATTTAATACTTTTATTGTAAGTAGCTTTATAATCTACAAGTATGTAACAACTAAAAGAGCTTATGAATTTCTTGAAAAAGGCATAGAAAATTTAGATGAATCTATATTAGATTTAGGAAAATCATCTATAGGAAAAAATGTATCTAAGGTGTTAAATCAACAATATAATCAATATAGATTGGAGATACAAGAACAAAATAAAATACATGACGACCATTTAACTTTTATTAATCATTGGATTCATCAGATGAAAACTCCAGTATCTGTAATTAATCTTTTGCTACAAGAATATGAAGGAGAAGAGATATCATCAAATATACAGCAAGAGTTAGATAAAATAGATAAAGGACTTAATATGGCAATGTATTTTGCTAGATTAGATCAGTTTCAAAAAGATTTTTCAGTGGAAAAAGTTAATTTATATAATGAAGTTGTAGAACTTATAAATAAAGAAAGACGATTATTTATTAAAAATAAAATAATTCCTAAAGTAGAATTGGACAAGGATTTAGTGGTATATAGTGATAAAAAGTGGCTAAGATTTATAATAGAACAAATAATAATAAATGGTGTAAAGTACTCAAAGAATTATGGCAAATATTTGACTATAAAAAATAGAGAAGATGATAAATATATAATAATAGAGATAATTGATGAAGGAATTGGCATACCTAAAAAAGATATAAAAAGAGTATTTGAGCCATTTTTTACAGGTGAAAATGGACGTGACTTTGGAGAATCAACGGGTATGGGATTATACATAGTAAAGACAGTATGTGATAACTTAGGTCATAAGGTAGAAATAAAATCGAAAGTTGAAAAAGGTACACAAGTATCAATATTATTTAAAAAATAAAGTCAATAGTTATAAGCTATTGGCTTTTTAAATACACGAAAATATAAATATAAGTAAACCTTACATAGATGTAATGTAGATGTAAGGTTTGTAGATAGTGAGATTTTAACATCTAAATTAAAATTGAAGTATAAATAAATTTAGAGAAGGAGAACAACATGGATATTTTAAAAGTAAGTAATTTAAGCAAAGTATACGGAAGTAAGGTAAAATCAAATGCATTAAAAGATATAAGTTTTAGTATAGAATATGGAGAATTTGTAGGAATAATGGGGCCAAGTGGTAGTGGAAAAACTACCCTATTAAATTTAATATCAACTATAGATAAACCAACTTCAGGGAAGATTACTTTAGGTGACAAAGAGCCACATAAGTTAAAAGGGGATGATCTTGCGTTATTTAGAAGAAGAGAGCTTGGATTTGTATTTCAAGATTACAACTTACTAGACACTTTAACAATAGGTGAAAATATAGTTCTGCCATTAACTTTAGAAAATGTGTCTGTAAAAGAGCAAGATGAAAAATTAAAAAGGGTATCAAAAATACTAGGAATAGAAGATTTATTAGATAAAAGAACTTTTGAAGTATCTGGTGGGCAAGCCCAAAGAACTGCTATTGCAAGAGCTTTAATAAATAATCCATCTATAGTTTTAGCAGATGAACCAACAGGAAATCTAGACTCAAAGGCTGCTAGAAATGTCATGGAATTATTAGAAAAAATAAATACAAAAGAGAAAGTAACAACTATGATGGTAACTCATGACCCAGTGGCAGCAAGCTACTGCAATAGAATACTTTTTATAAAAGATGGTGTAATATACAATGAAATTTATAAGTCTGATAACAGGATGCAGTTCTATCAAGAAATAATGGATGTACTTTCTTTATTGGGGGGGACTAAGTAATGAATTTTACAGCATTTGCAGTCAATAATGTAAAGCGAAATGTTAAATCATATATGGGATATTTTTTTAGCATACTTATATCTTCATCATTACTTTTTTCTTTTAATATGTTTATAAATCATCCAGATTTAGATACTTCATTATTTGATGATTATTTGATTTTAACAATGAAGGTAACGACAATTATAATTTACGTATTTTTATCTCTATTTGTATTTTACTCAGCGAGTGTGTTTTTGAAAAGTAGAAATAAAGAGTTTGGTATCTTATACACTTTAGGTATATCAAAGAGACAAGTTAAAAAGATGATTTTTATAGAGAATTTAGTAATGAACATTTTAGCATCAGTTATTGGAATTCTAATAGGTATAATTTTCGCTAAAATAGTGCTTACTGTCATATCTTCATTAATAGGAGTTAAGCCATTAAAGTTTTATATTCCAGTAAAATCTATTGGTGTAATTATCTTATACTTTACACTATTATCAATATTAACTTCAAATTTTATATATTTTGTAGTTAGGGAAGACAAAGTCATAAAGTTACTTAAGGGAACACAAGTGCCAAAGTCAGAACCAAAATCATCACCCATATTAGCTATATTGTGCATTATATTATTAGTATATGCATACTTTAGAGCAGCAACTGTAACAGAATCAGAGTTAGTAAATAGAATAGTACCAGTAACTTTTATGGTTATTGTAGGAACATATTTATTATTTTCACAGCTTAGTGTATTTGTGATAAAAAAGATTAAAGAGAATAAAGTACTTTATAAGAAGAAGACTAACATGTTATGTATAGCAAACTTACATTATAAAATAAAAGATAATACAAGGATGTTTTTTTTAGTAACAATAACGTCAGCTGTTGCATTTACAGCTATTGGATCTGTGTATTCATATTGGATGAATATACTAGATCAAGTTGAAGCTGCATATCCACAAGCAATATTTTATGCTACAGAAAATGGTAATTTAAATAGGGATAATGTTTACAAAGATGTGAATTATAATGAGAGTGATTATAGAAAAAGAGTAGATTTATTAGAATCTCTATTAGAAAAAGATAAAATATCTTATGAGAAGGTTGAAGGAGAAATTAAAACTATAGTTACAGAAAGCACAGGTAATACTGTGAAAATAATTAAAGAGTCTGATTATATTAAGTTATCAAAAGAAAAGAGATTAGAAACAATTGATTTACATTCTAATGAAGTAATATCATTATCAAAGTCAAATGTATCAAAATTAAGTATTAATAATAAAAATAATAATGTTATTACTATGGATAATAAATCTATGAAAGTAAAGTATGCAGACAAGTCTGTTATGCCAGCATATTATAATGCATATGTTGTTAAAGATGATTTTTATAATAATATAAGTTTAGACTGTATAGAGGATAAATTTATAGCGATTGACACAAAGGATTATATGAAAACATTAGGTGTAATTAAGAGTTTTGAAGATGTCTATAAAGATGAAGTAGGGTATAAACTTTTATCTAAAGCATCTATGGTAGATTACGCTAGGATAGCTTATGCAGTTCTTTTATTCTTATCTATTTTTATAGGGCTTATATTTTTCATTACTTCTAGTAGTTTTTTATATAATAAGCTTTATGTTGATTGTCAAGATGATAAAAGGAAGTATAGAAATCTTAATAAGATAGGGTTGACTTATAAGGAAATAAGAAAAGCAGTGACAGTAGAGATAGCTACTTTATTTTTACTTCCTTATATAGTTGCAGTTATTCATTCAGCCTTTGCACTTTTAGCTCTTAAAAATTCCCTTAATGTAGATGTTGCAAAGTCTTCGTTTTTAGTTATGGGAAGCTTTTTTGCAGTTTTACTTATATATTTCTTAATTGTAAGACAAGGTTATTTAAATGAAATAAAAGAACATTTGGTAGATTAAATATGTAAAAGTCGTATCGAAGAAGGTACGACTTTTTTGTTGGATAGAATAAATTATAAGTAGGAATAATAGAGCTATAAATTATATGAAGGCATTAATTAAGGAGGTTTATATGTTTAAAAAATTATATTCTGTACTGTTATGTACAATGGGAAAAATCTTGATGAATTGAGGTTGAAGTATAATATGAGTAATTGCCAACTAAAGAGGGGTTTAAATAGTAAATAAAGTGGGGGCGTATCAAAAATGATACGCCTTTTTATTAAGAGATTTATTCATTAACAGGTGTGCTAGGAATAGTTTTATTTATATGTACATTTTTGAAACAAATTAGTGGAAGAATTATATAAATTCATATATCTATGATAAAATTAATATTATAGAAGTTTTATTTTGAAAACTTATAAAAGGGGTGATTTAGATAAAAAAGTTTAGAATTATATCTATATCATTATTTGTTTTTGGTATTATCTTAAATTTTATTACATCAAAAACACCTAAATTAGTAGAAAAGTTTTACTCAAATGGAGTAAATGTTTATATGATTAAATGTTTGAGTAAGATTTCTTCCATATTACCTTTTTCACTTTTTGAAATATTAATTTATATATTATTTATAGTATTTTTAATACTTTTATCATGTTTAATTTATAATGTTATAAAAAATCCTAAGAAGATATTGTATTTTTTCAAAGATTTTATATTAAATATAATATCAATTATGGGAGTTATATATTTTCTTTTTATAATATTATGGGGAATAAACTATAATAGGATGGATTTACAAAGCTCATTAATAGAAGATTATAATAAAAAAAACAATAGCACTATAAAAACTGTGGAATATGATAAAGAAGATTTAATACATTTATATGAGTTTTTGATAAAACAGTGTAATAAAACTAGGAAAAATGTTTTGGTAGATAAAAATAATGTGATGAGATGTAATTCAAATCATAAAGAAACATTAAATAGAGCAGTAGATGGTTATTCTGATTTAAGTATTTTAAGTTTAAATAAAAAGGGTATTTATGCAACAGCTAAACCAATACTAAATTCAAGCTTATTATGTTATACAGGTATAACAGGAATATATTCTCCCTTTACAGGAGAAGCAAATATAAATATATCATCACCAGATATTTATATTCCCTTTACTACACTTCATGAAATGGCTCATCAGAGGGGATATGCCAGTGAAGATGAAGCTAACTTTTTAGCCTATATTGCTTGTATAAATAATAAAGATTATGACTTTAAATATTCTGGATATATATTGGCACTTAAATATGTATCATCATCTTTGGCAAATGTTGATATAGAAACTCTAAAAAGTTTAAATAAAAATATATCAGAAGATGTAAAAAGAGATTTACGAAATAGCAGTAGTTTTTGGTCTAAGTATGAAGGTAAAGTTAATGAAGTATCTGAAAATATGAATAATACATATTTAAAAGTAAACGGTGTGAAAGAGGGAACTATAAGCTATTCTAAGGTTGTAAATTTGCTTTTAACTTACTATATTTTATATGAAAAGTAAATTAATATATAGCTTTTTTGAATGACAAATATAGATAATAGGAATTGGACTTTATAAAGCTTAAAATGTTATATTAAGTATAAGGTTTTCACATCGGTGAATACTAGTGATGGAGATGAATATAATGAAGAGATTAATGGTTTTATTAATAGTAGTAGGAATATTCACAACAGCATGTTCAAATAATAAAGACATTAAATATGGTAAAACGTATGAAATAGATTTAGCATCTGAACTACTAGATGATGTTCACAGTGAGAAAATTGATAATGGTATAGAGTATTTATATAAGTATGAATACTTAAAGAAACTTGATGATTTAGAAGAAAATGTAAGTACGTCAAAATCTTTATTAGAAGAAGAATCTGATTTAAAAATGATTGAAATAGAAGAAGAAAAGTTTGAAGTATGGAATAAGGAACTAAATAATATTTATAAAGCTATAAAAAAACAGCTTAATAATAGTAAGTATGAAAATTTCAAAAACGAAGAAATTGTATGGTTAGAAAAGAGAAATGAAGTTGCTGAAAATAGTGCAAAAGAATTTGAAGGAACGGATTTTTTCAAAGTTCAATACAATATAGTTCTTACAAAATTAACAAAAGAAAGATGCTATAAATTAGTCAATGAGTATCTTCAATAAAATAGCCCATTAAATTTCCTATTAATTTAGGAATAAATTATAAAATAAATATAAAAATTAAGGCGGAGAAGTTCACAATTATTGTGAACTTTTTTGCTATAAACAATGATAAGTTAATAGATAAAGGGTAGGGTTATTCTTATTATTTCTTGTCAGATAAATTTGAAAATGAGTATAATTTAAGTATAAATTTAAAAAAATAATAAAGAGGTAGATAATAATGGATATTTTTATAATAGAAGATGATAAATATTTAAGTGATGAAATAAAACTCGTTCTTAATAAATGGGGTTATAAAGTAGCCCAAGTTAATAATTTTGAAAATATAACTAATGAAGTTTTAGAGTGTAATCCTAAATTAATTTTAATGGATATAAATTTGCCATCTTATGATGGGTTTTATTGGTGTTCACAAATTAGAAATTTTATGAAAGTACCTATAATTTTCATATCTTCTAGAGATAATGATATGGATATAATCATGTCCATAAATATGGGTGCAGACGATTATATAACGAAGCCTTTCTCACCACAAGTATTAGTTGCAAAAATACAAGCAATTCTTAGAAGAACTTATTCCTATAACAAAGATTTAAAAAGTGACATTATAAAATTTAAAGATATAACTTTAAATATTGTGGAGGGAAAAATCTATTTTAAAGGTGAGAACGTGGATTTAACAAAAAATGAGTTAAAAATTATGAATATATTAATGTCAAATCAAGAAAAAATTGTAACTAGGGAAGAAATAATTGAGGAACTTTGGGATACAGATGAATTTATAAGTGAAAATACTTTAACAGTTAATATAAATAGACTTAGAAAAAAATTAAGTAGTATTGGTATTGATGATTTTATAGAAACTAAAAAAGGACAAGGATATATAATAAGATGAGTTTATGGAAATATTTAAAAGAAAGAAAATTATATTTTATATTAGTAATATTTATATTATTAATAGTAGATATTACACTGTTCTTAGATCCAAATTTAAGTGAAAGTATTGATACTTTGATTTACATTAATATGCTATCAATTTTAACAACAATTATATTTATTATTATGGGATATAGTAGATATAAAAGAGAGTTAAATCAATTTATACATAATATAAAAGAAAATTCTAATATGGAAGACAATTATATAGACAAAGAAATAAAATCAATAATAGAAGAAAAAAAAGAAGAAGTTGATAGCTTAAGAAATGAGTTGGAAGAAATTAATGATTATATGACAAACTGGATACATGAAGTTAAAATACCCATATCAGTATTACAAATGATTGGCAAAAGGATAAATGAAGTAGATTCAAGTAGAGAAATTTCAAAACAAATAAATAGCCAGGTTTCTCGTATAGATAAATTAGTGGAGCAGGCCATGTATTCCAGTCGAGCTGGTAACTACAATTCGGACTTTTTAATAAATGAAGTCGATTTAGGGCAAGTAGTAAAAGAAGTTATAAAGAAAAATAAATATCAATTTATATATAATAAAATAGATTTACAAGTTAGTGAAATTAATAAGACAATTCTTACGGACAAAAAATGGATTACTCATATAATTGAATTAATACTTGATAATGCAATAAAGTACAGTGATGTAGGTGGAAAAATAGAAGTTTATTTGAAAGAAAATAAAAAGGGATGTGAACTTCATATTAAAGATTATGGAATGGGAATTGTACCACAAGATATAGACAGAGTCTTTGATAAGGGATTTACAGGCGAAAACGGAAGAAAAAGAACAAAGTCCACAGGAATGGGACTTTACATATCTAAGAAAATTTTAAATAAATTAAGTCATGATATAAATGTAATATCAACATCCGGTGAATTTTGTGATGTATATATTACATTTTATAATTTATCAGATTACTTCAATGTGACATAAATGACACATACCCTTCAAAAAGTGTAAGATTAATGAATGGAAGATATTATCTAAAATTTATAAAATATAAATATAATAAAACTTAGAAATTTGGAGGGTAATATGTTAAAAGCTATAAATTTACAAAAAGATTTTAAAAATAGTAAAAACACATTTAAGATATTAAAAGATATAAATTTAGATGTTAAAGAAGGCGAATTTTTATCCGTAATGGGTCCTTCAGGAGCTGGTAAAACAACTTTGCTAAATATTTTATCAACAGTTGATAAACCAACATCAGGAAAAGTTTATTATGAAAATCAAGATATAAGCAAGATGAATAATAAACAATTATCAAAATTTAGACGAGACAATATTGGTTTTATATTTCAAGATTATAATTTACTAGATAGCATGAGCGTGGAGGATAATATAGCTCTACCTCTTGTAATTGTAAATGAAAAACAAAGCAGAATTAAATCTGAGATAACGAGATTAGCAAAATTTTTTGGAATAGAATCTCATTTAAAAAAATATCCCTATGAATTATCAGGAGGGCAAAAACAAAGAGTGGCAGCGGCAAGGGCTTTAATTACTTCACCAAAGATAATCTTTGCAGATGAACCAACGGGAGCCCTTGATTCTAAATCTTCTTCCGAGTTGTTAAATTGTTTAAAAGAAATGAATGAAAAATTTAATGTGACAGTAATTATGGTAACCCATGACCCTTTTAGTGCAAGTTATTCTAAAAAGGTTATCTTTATAAAAGATGGTAAACTAAATGCAAGAATAGATAGCAGTGGAAATAGAAAGGAATTTTATAATAGTATAATGAATTTACTTACTTCTATGGGAGGTGAAGTAAATGAATTTATTTAAACTTTCCTTTATGAACTTAAAGCAAAATATAAAAAATTATGGTATGTATATTTTTTCTATGATATTTTCAATCTTTGTTTTTTATAACTTTAGAACACTTACTTATAGTAGACAATTTAATGAATTACAAGATGTAAAGGTAGTTTCAGTTATATCGGCCATGTGTGCCATGGTATTATTTTTATTTTTCATATATTTTATATCATACTCAAGTAAATTTTTTATTGAGCAAAGAAAAAAGGAGTTTGGTATTTATACTTTTATGGGTGTGGAGAATAAAAAAATAGCACTTTTATTTGCTGGAGAAGGACTTTTAATAGGAATAATTGCTCTTATTGGTGGAATATTTGGAGGTATATTGACAAATAAGCTATTTTTAATGGCTTTAGTGAAAATTTCAAATTTAAATAAAGTAATGAAGTTTGAAATATCCTATTCAGCCATAATTGATACCAGCTGTATATTTATTGCGATACTAATAATA
>JALFMW010000403.1 GCA_022782605.1 Clostridium sp.
CTCATAGATATGCAGTAGGTACTGTTATTGAATCTCGTGTTGATAAAGCTATTGGTGGAGTAGCAACATTATTAATACAAAATGGAACTCTAAGATTAGGGGATCCTATTGTAGTTGGTACTGCTCATGGTAGAGTTAGAACATTTAAAAATGATTTAGGTGAAAATATTGTTGAAGCTGGGCCTAGTACTCCTGTTGAGATAACTGGGTTAAGTGATAATCCTTCTGCTGGAGATAAATTTATGGCTTTTGAATCAGAAAAAATGGCACGTACAGTTGCTGAAAAAAGATTAATACAATCAAAGGCACAAAAACAGAAAAAGGATGTTGTTAGCTTTGAAAGTTTATTTCTTCAAATGCAATCTGGCATTAAAGAAATTAATGTAGTTTTAAAATGTGATGTTCGTGGAAGCGAAGAAGCTGTAAAAAATGCATTAGAAAAGATTGATGTTGAAGGAGTAAAAGTAAAAGTTATTAGAAGTGGTATAGGAACTATTACTGAAAGTGATATAGTACTTGCTAATGCTAGTAATGCTATTGTTATAGGATTTAATGTTGTTCCAAGTGCGATAACTAAAGAAGTTGCAAAAGAGTATGGTGTAGATGTTAAATTATATACTATTATATATAAATTAGTAGAAGAAATGGAACTTGCAATGAAAGGTATGCTTGATCCAGAATATGTAGAAAAAGTTATTGGTACTGCTGAAGTAAGAAAAATATTTACTTTCTCTAAAGTTGGAAAAATTGCTGGAGTTATGGTAACTAGTGGAATAATTAAGTCTAATGCAATGGTACGTGTAATTAGAGATGGTGTTATCATATATGATGGTAAAGTTGGAAGCTTACAAAGAGAAAAAGATAGTGTTAAAGAAGTAAAAAGCGGATTTGAATGTGGTGTTACTATAGATGGATATAGTGATATTAAAGAAAATGATGTTTTTGAATTTTATATAAATGAGTTAGTTAAAAGATAGTTTTTGCTAACTTTTTATTTTATTTATTTTAAATTTGTGTTATCATCTTTAGTTTTGCAGCAAAATCTCGCAAATATAGATAAAAAAAGGGCAAAAGCCCTTTTTTGCACCTTGTGTAATATACATTATTTTTAGTATTTTAAAATTTTTTTAATATTTTCTCTTGCATCATATTTTTTATCTAATTTTAATTGTAATTTTCTGTTTAGATATTGAATTTCTGGCTTATAACCTATGAATTTGTAAATATTACCTGTTTCATGAGTACATTTAAAGTTTTTAATTTTTTCTAATATATTTTTAATAGTATATTTATTGTTAATATCATATTGCAATAGTCTAATAATAACTAAAGATATAAAGCAAATAAGAAAGTGAGCATCTATATGATCTTCTAATCTTACATTAATTGGTCTTGCATTAAATTCTGATTTAGTTATTTTAAATGTTTCTTCTATTTTTGAAAGTCCTTTATATATGTTTCTAAGTTCTAAATCGCTTAAATGTTCTTCAGAAGTAACTATTGAATAATAACCATCAAATTTTTCATCTTCTTTTATTTTTTCTAAATTCAAAGATAACTCGGAACTATTAGAAACAACTCCTGTTTCTTTATCAAATTTAATATTATTAATATATCCTGCTGCGCCATACGAAGTAGCTCTAGTATAAGCACTTGGATTTTTAATTAAATCTTTAGCTTTTTCAATAACCATTTGTCTATCTCTTTTTTGTTTGTCTGCATATTTTTGAGAGTAATAAACCATTTGCTTTTGGTCAACAGTAATAGTTTGTTTTTTGACATTACCGCTTTTTGTTAATCCTTTATCTTCTCTTATAACATACATTTTTTTAGGATAAATTCTGGATTTGTGTTTAAAAATAATTTCATTTCCGTCTTCATCAATTATTTTATCAATTTTATAATCATCTTTTAAAATCCATTCTTTAAATTCAGAATCAGCACCTCTAACTGACTGACCATAAACATAACCATCTCTATTTTTTTGATCTAAATCAAGTCCAGATAATTTATACATATTCTCAGAGCAATTTAAACCCCTATCAGCAACAACTATAACTTTATCAATATTATGTCTTCTTTTAATATTATGAATTTCAGGAATAAGAGTTTCTTTTTCAGAAGTATTGCCGGGAAAAATATTATAGGAAATGGGAAATCCTTGTTTATCAAGAAGAAGCCCCATTTCTACAATAGGATCAGGTCTATGATTTTTTTCAGGTCCTCTTTTCCTTATACCTTTTTTGATTATTTCTCCATTTTCATTTTTTGTATCTTCATCATCATATTCTATTTCAAAATAATAATTAGTACAATCATAATAAGAAGTAGAAGCATCACGGTTATATTTATCTTTAGTATTTTCCCATATTGTTTTAAATATATTTTCTTTACAATCAAGCAAAGGAGTTAAAGAACGATATAAGTCATCAAGACTTAAATCAAATGGTTCAAAGAATTGATTTTTATGTTCATAAGTATATTTAATACTTCCAGGGTCCAGTATTCTAGAATATGTAAGTAATTCACAAGCTTTAGATAAGGAATATTCTATGTGTGTAGAATGTTGCTTATTTTTAAGTACAGAAGATATATCTAAATCTTGAAATAGTTTTTTAAGATATGCATAACCAATATTAAAGGTGTCATCTTCAAAATCATTATCCTTGTTTAAATCAAAAGTGGTGGTAATTTTAGTTTCAAATTCTTTTTTTAATTCATTAACATAATTCTTATAATGTACAATAGGATCATCAAATAGTTTTTTTAAATCCTCTAAGTATCCCAATTTTTGATATACTTTTTGCTTAACTTTACCATCTTTCCAATAACCATCAACTATAGATAAATATATTTTACCGCTTTTAAATTTAGATTGTTTCAAAAATAAAGACATATAAAATCACTACCTTACAAACTAATTATATCGCATAACACAATATAACACAAGGTAAAAATGCAAAAACATTGACATAAAAAAAGCCTATATTATAAGGTTAAAATCCAC
>JALFMW010000029.1 GCA_022782605.1 Clostridium sp.
CATATATTTATACATATTTAAAGGAGGTGAGATAGATGGATATTATAACGGTAATAAAAGTAGTTGGTACTATATTAACAGTTGTTGCTACTTCAATAGAAGCAGTAAATAATAAGTAACAATATAAGATAAGTTAAAAAAGCTATATGATGATAGAGAGAAATTGAGCAAAAAGCAACAAAAACATATCAGAAAACAGAGATTTTTTAGATAGTGAAGAAAAGTAGCCATTAGATTAAAAAAGCTCAAAAAAGAGCTAAATAAGTTGCTTTTAAATTGAATAAGTAGATAATAGAAAAGTTTTAGGTCACTAATTTTACTTAAAAATAAAAAAATGAAAAAAGATAAAACATATAAATAATGGAACTTTGAAAGAGGGAATTCGGAACTCGAAAGGAGTGACGGGGGGATAGGGGGGCTAAAGCCTTAATAAAATAAATAAAAAGTATAATCCAGAATAGAGAGAAAAAAGGAATAAAAAATAAAGAATAAATATATACAATTAATAATAATTAAATTATATATAATACCAATAAATAAAATTAAAAAAAGAGTTAATGTTTCTATACTTTAGGAGCATTAACTCTTTTTATATTAATGTATTATTGTGTTTGAAATCATTTATTGATGCCATTAATTGAGCACTTGCTCCTAAGAATATAGCCCATGGGAAAACTAAAGATACACCTGAAGTTAATCCAAGTTTTTGAGATGAAGCTACTAATGTTATTATTGCTAATCCAAAAAGTCCTAATGCTGAAGGATCAGCAGTTACAACTTTAACTTTTGTTTCATTTGTCATAGTGAACCTCCTATAAATGTATTATGATAATGTATTTTGTATACACATCTTAATACATAATATCAGAAAAATTAATTTAGGTATATAAAAAAAACTAAATAACAATAATTGGCGAAAGTTAGATTTCAAAAGTATTCAAAAAATCGTGTTCTTATTAGTTGTAGATAATAAAAAATTAGATAATAAAAAAGACGCCTTTTAAGACGTCCTTGATTATCTAATCTTTTCTTTATCCCAAATAAATAATTTATCAGAGTTATTTAAAGCACCAAATAAATTTTTCTTTGAGTTAGGCATTTCTTGATTTAATCTTTTAACTAATTCTTTTATATTTTGTCTATTTGTTTTGCCATCAGCTGGACAAGGATTTTCTATAATAGGATAATTGTAATCTTTGGCAGCCTTTTTTGTCATATACTCATCTATATATATCATAGGTCTAATTATTGTTAAGTCTTGTCTATCCATATGTGTTTTAGGAGAGAAACAACTTACTCTTCCTTCATAAAGCATTGACATTAAGAAAGTTTCTATAGCATCATCTTTATGATGTCCTAAAGCCACCTTTGTACAACCTAGCTTTTTAGCTGTATCATTTAAAGCACCACGTCTTAAATTTGCACATAAAGAGCAAGGATTTTTTTCCTTTCTTATATCAAATACAATTTCTTTTATATCAGTTTGAACTTCATGATAAGGAATTTCTAAATCTTTACATAGTTTATGAAGTGGAGAATTATCAACTCCTCCAGGATTTAATGTTATTGCAATTAAATCAAATTTTTCTGGTGAAAATCTTTGATAACTTTTTAATATATGAAGTAAAGTTAAACTATCTTTACCACCTGATAATCCAACTGCTATTTTGTCATTTTCCTCTATCATATTAAACTCTTTAATTGCTTGACGAGCTTTACTTAGTAGTTTTTGCATTAATGTATTCCTCCAATATATAAATCAAATTTAAAATTATTAAAATTTTACAATTTAAATTAACTTAAATATTATAACAAAGTTGAAAAGTAGTAACAATTATAATTAATTGGATAAACTGATATAATAACTAAGTAAAAATAGATAATCTATGAAAATATAAATAGGAGAAAATATGAAAAAAACATTATATGATTATGCAGAAATAATAAAAAAATTGCCATTAAAAGATAAATATACTAAAGAAGAACTGTTAATAGAAGATTTATTAATAGATAAGGAAAAAAATATTGAAATTTATTATGCTCCTCATAATGAATATATTAATCCAAAGGCAAAAGTTCTTATAGTTGGAATTACACCAGGATTTATTCAAATGAGTACAGCCATAGCTGCTGCAAGAAAAGAACTTGAAAATAATACTGATATAGAAGAAATTCAATATAAATGCAAAGTGGCAGGAAGATTTAGTGGTAGTTTGAGAAAAAATATAATCTCTATGTTAGATGAGATAAAATTAAATGAAGTTTTTAATTTAGATAGTTGTAGTGAATTGTTTGCAGAAAAAGACTACTTAATGCATACAGTTTCACTAATTCCATATCCTGTTTTCGTGAAAAAACAAAACTATACAGGTCATACGCCTAAATTATTAAAAAGTGATTTTTTAATGAAATATATTCGTGAGAATTTTATAAATGAAATACATCAAATAGGTAATTTTGAAGATATATTATTAATACCACTTGGGAAAGCAGTAGAAGAAGTATTCTGCAAGTTAAAAGATGAAAATTTAATTAAAGAGAATCAAATTCTTAAGGGATTTCCACATCCATCAGGAGCAAATGTTAATAGATTAGTTCAATTGGAAGCAAATAAAGAAAAAATGATAGATTTTATTAAGAAAAGAACCGTATCTTAAGCTGATACGGTTTCACTGTTTTTATTATCAATATATAAATTATAACTTAAACCTAAGATTACTAAAAGTCCGCCTACTACTTGATAAATAGATATTTTACCTGTAGATAAACCATCGATAACTATTCCTGTAAAAAGTTGACCTACAAATAATAATAAAGTTAAATAGAATGATGAAACTTTTCCTGATAAGTAAGATGAAAGTGTAACTACAGCAACACCTACTAATCCACCAGTATAAACATACCATGGTGCATTATAAGAAGAAGCATCAAATAATTTAAAAGTCTCACCACTAACTAATAAAATTAAAAGTGACCCTGCAAGACCAAATACATAATTGAAGAATGTACTTTGATACATTCCGATTTTATCCGATAAAACGAAATTTACAGATCTAGAAACTACATTTGTAACTCCGCTTAAAATTGCAAATAATACATATATCATAATAATACCTCCTTATGCTAAAGTCATCACATATATACCAGTAATAATGATAACTAATCCTAAAATTTTTCTTTTATCAAATTTAACTACAGGCATATTGAAATAACCAAAATTATCTATAACAAGAGATGTTACTAATTGTCCTAATAATGTAAGAGATACTGTAAGTGAAACCCCTAAAACACTAGAACTTGCATTAGTAAATAAAACTGTTAAAACACCAATAAGCCCTCCAGAAAACATATAAAAAGGTATACCTTTAAGATTTTTAATTTTTGATTTTGTAAAAATAAGAACAAATATAATACCGATTAATCCTATAAAGTGAATAATAACACTTGAGGCATAATTTCCGGCAGCATTACTTACACCACCATTTAAAGAAACCATTATTGCAAGTATTACCCCAGTAAAAACTGAAACAAAATAATTCATTTTTTCTACCTCCTTTTGAATAATATATAAAATATCATAGAAAACTAATAAAAATAATGACATATGTCACATATGCATGTAGAATTTTAAATAAGTTGAAAAAATAAAGGTGGAATTTATGTGAAGAAAATAGAGAACTTATTTATAATAGAAAGTTACTATAATGAGTTAAATATGCAAAAAATATTTATAAATGATATGAAAAAACATATGAAGCTATTAAAATTTGATAAACATGAATATTTAAGTAGGGAAGACGAGAATTTAGAATATTTATTATTTTTTATACAAGGAAAGGCAAAAGTATTTAAAACATTACCCAACGGTAGAAATTTACTTCTTGCCTTTTATAAACCTTTTAGGATAATTGGTGATATAGAAATTATAAAAAGTCAAGCGGCAACTGGAACAATTCAAGCATTGAGCACTTGCTATTGCTTGGCTATACCTATGGAAAAAGCTAGGTTAGAGTTGATTAAGGATAATAGGTTTTTAAAATTTATCTGTGAAAGTTTAGCAGGAAAACTAGAGGCTGTAAGTATGAATAGCTCAATTAATCAACTTTATCCATTAGAAAATAGGCTAGCCAGCTATATAAATGAATCAATAATTTATAATGAAAATGAAGAAAATTTATATATTGATTTTGATGAAAATTTGGTTAATATAGCAGAGCTACTTGGAAGTAGTTATAGACATTTACTAAGGACTTTTAATATATTATGCAAAAAAGGTGTATTAGAAAAAGAAGATGGAAAATATAAAGTAATTAATAAATTATTATTAAAAGACTTAGCTGGAGACCTATATCAAGACGCGAAATTTATGAAATAAAATATATGAAAATATGTAAAATGGAGAAGTTAATTATTAAGATATATATTGTTAACATATAAAAATATGATACAATATGAAAGGTCATTAAAGAAAATTAAAATTAATAAATAGACATAAGAAGGAGATATAATAAAATGGAAAATTACCCAAATTGCCCTAAATGTAATTCAGAATATACTTATGAAGATGGAAGCTTATTTGTTTGTCCAGAATGTGCACACGAATGGTCAAGAGAATCAGAAGCAGCAGCTGCAGAAGAAAATGTTATAAGAGATGTTAATGGAAACATATTAAATGATGGAGATGCTGTAACAGTAGTTAAAGATCTTAAAGTAAAAGGAAGTTCTTCAAGTATAAAAATAGGAACAAAAGTAAAAAGTATACGTTTAGTACCGGATGCTGCAGACGGACATGATATAGAATGTAAAATAGATGGTTTTGGTGCAATGAAACTAAAATCAAGTGTTGTTAAAAAAGCATAAATATAAAACAAATTTCGACATTTAGTGTTTATATAATAATTTTCTAAAATTTATATTTAAAAAATATTTAAATTATAATACCATTGTTTATTGAGCAAAATTATATTTTACTAATTAAAAAAATGGGAGCGGTAGAATTATGACAAAATTAAATAATTTTAACCAATACGTATTAAAAAAATGTTTAATAGGTGATGGGATGATAAATGGTATCATCAATGCAATAATATTTTATTTTTTAGAAAAAGGACATATAGGTACTAAAACATTCGCAGTTGGAGACATAGTAAAGGACCTTGCCTTCACAAGTTTAATATTAGGATGGATATTAGCTTCAATAGTATTACCATTAACACTTAAGGATGTTAAAAAAGGTAAAATTAGTGCACAAGAAGGTACTAATAAAATAGCTAATATAATGCCAAATAAAAAAGGTTTAGCTTACATAGTAGTAGGATTATTAACAATGGTAGTTACAGTTTCTATTACTTGGTTAGTTGCAACAATAATACCAACACCATTAACAGTAATGCAAATGATGGTGTTCAAAGGAGTTATGTGTGCAATAGCTGGTGCATCTGCTGCTTATATGACTATAATAACAACAGTTTATAAATTTGCAAAATAATTAAATAGAACTATAAATTTATATTTTAAAAGAGTCTATTCTAATGAATCTAAATTCATGGGAATAGACTCTTTTTATTATAATTTTTGTCCACATTTAGGACAATATTCAAAGTCATTGTCACATATATATCCACAATAATTACATCTATTAATAGTAGGAAGGTTATAGTCAACAAGATGTAAATTATCTTCTGAGATTGAAATATTTTCTCCATGACTTATTTTTAGACCTATTTCATTATCTAAAACATATATACTATTGCAACAAGTATATTTAACATAATATTTTTTGTTCCATTTAAAAATAGGGATAAAAAATAGACTAAAGCACATATAAGTCATATACACTTCCATTCTGCCAAAGGCTTCACATCTAGGGCAAACTGTACTTTGAATATAGTCTAATTTTTTTTCACCATTAGATATACCACCAATAAAAAACATATCATCAACTCCTATACAAATTATATCATAATAGAAAATTTAGAATAAATATAATGAAATTAGCAAATATTTTGACTTTTTACCACTAAAAACTAATATATTTTATCCAGATATGTAGTATAATAGATTGTATGATTGCAAAAAGATGCATTTTTATATTGAAAGGGAATTTAGACATGAAAAAAAATAATAATCTAATATTAACAATAAGAGACTATATTCTTATAACAATCGGAGTAATACTAGTAGCATTTGGAATACAGTATTTTTATGCACCAAATGAAATTGCTGGTGGAGGACTAAGTGGATTAGCATTAGTTATAAGTCACTATATTCCATTTTTATCTGTAGGAACATTAATATTTTTAGGAAATTTAATACTGTTTATAATAGCATTTATATTAGTAGGTGGAGATTTTGGTATGAAAACTATTTATGCTAGTTTTGCCTTATCTTTTATAATGGACTTTATGGAAAAAGTAATGCACTCTCATGCATTAACAACTAATTTATTATTAGCAGTTTGTATAGGTACTTTAATAATAGCGGCTGGGATTGGTTTAACCTTCGCAATAAATGCATCTACAGGAGGAACAGATATACTAGCTAAAATACTTAATAAGTACTCTTCAATAAATTTAGGAATATCATTATTAATAGTTGATTTAGCTGTTGTTATATGTGGAGCATTAACATTTGGATTAGATAAAGGATTATACTCTTTATTAGCTGTAGTTATGAATGGGTTAGTAGTTGATAGAGTAATAATAATGATAGAAAAGAAACAAAAAGAAAAAGCTAATTTAAAATCAGAATTAGTAGCTTAGTTAATATATATTAAAAACCGTATCATGTATCTTGGTGCGGTTTTTTTTATACCTAGAATATTATAGTTTCCAACATATTAATTTTAGGAAGGTAAAGGGGAATTTTTAATTTGTTGATATGGAAAATTAACATTATGAGTATTATAATAATGAAATATCAATAAGTTTTAAAAATTAGATAAAAATCAAACTTAATAATAAGTTAAGGAGGAACAATTTTGAAAGACATTATAATTATAGGAGCAGGTGTAGTAGGTTGTTCAATTGCTAGAGAACTATCTAGATATGACTTGGATACATTGGTTATAGATAAAAATCAAGATGTTTCAGAAGGTATATCTAAGGCAAATAGTGGTATTATTCATGGTGGATTTAATGAGAAAAAAGGAACATTAAAAGCCAAATTAAATATAGAAGCAAACAAAATAATGGATTCTTTAGCAAAAGAATTAGAGTTTACTTTTAAAAGAAATGGATCATTAGTATTAGCATTTAACGAAGATGAACTTAAAAAAGTAAAAGAATTAAAAGTTAATGGTGAAGACTTAGGAATAAAAGACTTAGAAATATTAGACAAAAATCAAGTTTTAGAATTAGAGGAAAGTATAAATTCTGATGTTGTAGGAGCTTTACATATAAAAAATTCAGGAATAGTAAGTCCTTATGAAATGACATTAGCATTTGCTGAAAATGCCTGTGAAAATGGAGTGGAATTTTTACTAGGAAATGAAGTAGTAGATATAAAGAAAGAAGAAGGATTTTATAAAGTTATTCTTAAAAATAATCAAATTATAGAAGCTAAATTAATTATAAATGCAGCAGGTCTTGGTGGAGCATATATAAATAATCTAGTAAGTGATAATAAATATGAGATTGAAGGTGTAAAAGGAGAGTACTGTTTACTTGATAAAATATCTGGAGCATTATGTAAAAAGACCTTATTCCAAGTGCCAAGTGAGTTAAGTAAAGGAGTACTAGTTACACCAACAGCAGAGGGGAATTTATTAATAGGACCAAATGCAACTCCTAGTGAGGCAGATGATATAAAAACAACAAGAATTGGAATAGATGAAATAATAGAAAAAAGTAAAAAGACTATTAAGGAAATTCCATTCAATAGAGTTTTAAATACTTTTAGTGGAATTAGGCCAAAGGTTAAAACTAAAGATTTTATAATAGAAGAAGTAAAAGATGCTGAGAACTTTATAAATGTAATAGGAATAGATTCTCCAGGTTTAACTTGTGCACCAGCTATTGCTAATTATGTAATAGATTTATTAAAAAATAATTTAAAACTAGAAGAAAAATCTAATTTCAAACCTCATAGAACAAAAATGGTAAGAATGAGTGAGCTTACTTTAGAGGAGAAAAATAAATTAATAGCTGAAAATCCTGCTTATGGAAAGATGATTTGCAAATGTGAATTTGTTACTGAGGGTGAAATAATTGATTCAATAAAAAGACCTTTAGGTGCAACAACTTTAGATGGTGTAAAGAGAAGAACTAGAGCTAGTATGGGTGGGTGTCAAGGAATTGGATGTATGATACCTATAAGTGCCATTTTAAGTAGGGAACTGGGAATAGACATAAGTGAAGTAAATAAAGATGTTAAAAATTCTTCAGTTGTTGGATTTAAGGAGGATTAATTTATGCAAACATATGACTTAATAATTGTTGGTGGTGGAGCAGCAGGTATGCTATGTGCCATAGAAGCTAAAAAATTAGCAATGAATAAGGTTTTATTAATTGAAAAAGATAATGAACTTGGAGGAGCTTTATCATTAGGAAATTATAATATAAGTAATGAATTAAAAATTACAGGAAAGTATTATAAAAAATATCTAATTGAAGAATTTGAAAAGTTTGATATAGAAACTAAATTAAATACTATGGTATTAAAGATAGAGGAAGATAATTCAGTTTTATGTACAAGTCCAGCTAATGGTGTGGAAAAAATAAAAGGTAAAAAAATAATATTAGCAAATGGAGCAAAAGAAGGATCTAGAAAAGCTGTAAATATGGTCGGTAGTAGATGTTCAGGTATATATACCGTAGGAATGGCTAAGAAAATATTCTCTATGGATATGATACCAGGAAGAAAGATACTTATAGATGGTAGTGACACTTTATATATGATTGAAAAAGAATTAAAAAGAAGCAATATAGATGTGGTAGGTATTATTTCAAATACTGAAGACATAGAAACTTATGGTCTAACAAAAGATATCTATGTAAATTATGAAATAAAAAATATTGAAGGTAAAGGCAGAGTTGAATCAGTAATCATAGGAAAAGAAGATGAAGAAGTTCAAATAGAATGTGATACAGTATTATTTGCTAGACCTCAACTTTCAGATGGATTAGTTGCGATGAGAAGTGGCATAAAATTAAATCCAAAAACAACTGGTCCTCAAGTTAATGAAGATTATATGACATCAAAAGAAAACGTATATGCTTGTGGAAATGGTATATATATTCATAATTATATAGAAGAAATAGAAAAAGAATGCTCAGAGTTAATATATAAAATATGTAGATAAAATTAAATTTGAAATAAGAATGATAAATAATACAATATAGTTTTTAGTTTTCAAATTGCATAGAAACTATAGTGACTCTTACCTAAATTTGGTAAGGGTTTTTTTATTTTAAACTTGCTAGTTTCAATAATAAAAGAATAAAATTTTATATAAAAACTTTAAATGTTTATAAAAAAACAAAAAAATAATACTATAATAATATTAATGTTATTGAAGGATAATATGCTAACAATTTGATATAAGGAGTTTAGAATATGGAAAAAGTTGAAAGTTTTAAATTAGATCACAACAAAGTAAAAGCACCTTATGTAAGAAAATGTTGTGTACTAGATGGAAAAATAGGAGATAAGGTTAGTAAATTTGATTTAAGATTTTTACAACCTAATGTTGAAGCTTTTGGTACAGCTTCAATGCATGGATTAGAACATCTATTAGCAACATATTTAAGAGAAGAATTAGATAATATAATAGATTTATCACCAATGGGTTGTAGAACAGGTTTTTATTTAATCATCTGGGGGGATGTTGAAGCAAGTACTGTTAAATTAGCCCTTGAAAGAGCATTGCAAAAAGTTATGGAGTGTAAAGAGATGATAGCCGCATCTGCAGTTGAATGTGGAAACTACAGAGATTTATCACTATTTGGTGCAAAAGAATATGCAAAAAAAGCATTAGAGGAAGGATTCTCTTTAAATATTTATGGATAATAATAAGATAAATAATATTAAAAGTTTGGTTGAAATAGATAAAAATGAAGTTTTAAGATATTTACAATATAAAAATCAAGATATAAAAAGTGATTTATTAGATATAATTGATCAAAGTATTGAAGAAACTAAAAAAATAATAAATCCAAGATTCATGATGAGAAAATATTCTATAAAAAAGAAAAAGCTATTTGATAAGAAAAGCCAAGTTATTTTAGAGGGGACAAATCTAATACTAGAAAGTAATGATGTTTATGATTTATTACTTGAATGTGATGAATGTATATTAATTGCAGCAACTTTAGGATTGGAAATAGAGAAAGAAATAAGAAAATTAACATATACAGATTTAACAAAGGGTGTCATTATTGATTCTTGTGCAACAACTGCCATAGAAGAAGTTTGTGATATTTTGCAAGATGATATTGCTAAAAAATTATTAAAAGAAGATAAATATATAACTTATAGATATAGTCCAGGATATGGAGATTTATCTGTAGAAAATAATTATTATATTATTAATATATTAAATAGTCAAAAAGAGATTGGATTAACTGTTACTAATAGTGGAATTATGATACCAAGAAAATCTGTGGTGGCTTTAATAGGAATATCTGATGAAGGAACAATAAATAGCAAAAAATCTTGTGATAATTGTAGTAGTAGACATAATTGTCAATATAAGAAGGAGGGCCATGCTTGTGGAAATTAAAGAATATTTAAAAGATAATATACTTATATTTGATGGTGCGATGGGAACTATGCTTCAAAAAGAAGGCCTTCCTATAGGTGATAATCCAGAAATATTTGGTATAAAGAATCCCCATAAATTATTAAAAATACATAAAAAGTATTTAGAAGCAGGAAGTAATGTATTAACAACAAATACTTTTGGATGTAACGAATTAAAAGTTAACAAATTGGGATATACAGTTGAAGAAGTTATTGATACGGCTGTTTCAATAGCTAAACAAGCTATTGAAGAAAGTGACAAAAGTAAACCTAGATTTGTAGCTTTAGATATTGGACCTATTGGAGAAATGTTAGAGCCTATGGGTACACTATCTTTTGATAGAGCATATGAAATTTTTAAAAGACAAGCTATTCAAGGTGAAAAAAGTGGAGCAGATTTAATTATTATAGAAACAATGATGGATCTTTATGAAGCTAAAGCTGCTGTACTTGCCGCAAAGGAAAATACAAACCTACCGGTAATATGTACAATGACATTTGATGAAAATGGTAGAAGTTTTACAGGATGTTTACCAGAAACTATGGTGGCTACAATTGAAGGATTAGATGTTGATGCCTTAGGGGTAAACTGTTCTCTTGGACCAAAACAACTTTTACCAATAGTAAAAACTATAACAGAACTTGCTAATGTTCCAGTAATTGTTCAAGCAAATGCAGGTCTACCTGTTATAAAAGAAGGTCAGGCTGTTTATGAAATGAATGATGAGGAGTTTTTCCAAGGAGTGAAAAACTTTGTTGATTTAGGTGTATCTATTATAGGTGGTTGTTGTGGAACAAATGAAACTTTTATCAAGAAGATTTCTGATAATATAGATAAGTTACAAAAGAAGGAACCTAAAAGAAGAAAATCAACCATTGTGTGTTCTGCTGCAAAATATATAGATATAAAAGGGCCTACTATAGTTGGTGAAAGATTAAACCCTACGGGAAGACAACTGCTTATTGATGCATATGTGAGTGGAAACAATGACTACGTAATAAATTTAGCTCTTGAACAAAGTAATGAAGGTTCAGAAATATTAAATGTTAATGTAGGAGTTCCAGATTTAGATGAAGAAAGGGCAATGAAAAGAGTTATAAAAGGTATACAAGAAGTTGTTGATGTTCCATTACAACTAGACTCATCTAATGTTAAAGCTCTAGAAGCAGGACTTAGATATTATAATGGAAGGACAATAGTAAACTCTGTAAATGGTAAAGAAAAATCATTAGAAACTATATTGCCGATAGTGAAAAAATATGGAGCTTGTTTAGTTGGATTAACTTTAGATGAAAATGGAATACCAAGCACTGCAGAGGGACGATTTAATATTGCAAAGAAAATAGTTGAAAGAGCAGAACAATATGGTATAAAAAGACAAGATATTTTTATAGACTGTCTCTCTCTTACAGTTTCAGCACAACAAGATGAAGCAATGGAAACTATAAAAGCTATAAAAATGGTAAAAGAAAATTTAGGATGTAAAACCATATTAGGTGTTTCAAACATATCATTTGGAATTCCAAATAGACAAGCATTAAATAATACTTATTTGAATTTAGCGCTTGGAGCAGGATTAGATTTAGCAATAATTAATACGGAAGATAGAACAATGGTTGAATCCATATATGCTTATAAAGTTATAAGTAATATGGATAAAGGTTGTTTAGATTATATTAAAAAATTCAAAACTGTTTCAAATGATAATAAAACAAAAGAAAGAAAAAACTATGATAATCTAACATTAGAAGATGTAATCGAAAGAGGGCTAAAAGAAGAAGCTAAAGATTTGACTCTTAAAATTTTAGAATCTCATGATGAACATTTTGTTTTAGATAAAGTTTTAATACCAGCTTTAGATGTGGTAGGAACTAAATATGATAAAGGTGAATTGTTTTTGCCGCAGATGATACAAGCTGCTGAAACAGTAAAAGTATCATTGAATATAATAAAAGAAAGATTAAGTAAAAATAATAATACATCTTCAAAAGGAAAAATAATAGTTGCAACTGTTCAAGGTGATATACATGATATAGGAAAAAATATAGTTAAAATAATGCTTGAAAATTACGGTTATGAAGTCATAGACTTAGGAAAAGATGTTCCTATTGAAGAAGTAGTAAAAAGAGCTAAGGAAGAAAATATTCAATTAATAGGACTTAGTGCATTAATGACTACAACAGTGGAAAATATGAAGAAAACTATAAAAGCCTTAAAAGAAAATAATATAAATGCAAGAGTATTTGTTGGTGGAGCAGTAGTTACAGAAGAATATGCACAAAAAATAAATGCAGATTATTATTCTAAAGATGCAAAATCAGCAGTAGAAATAGCAAAAATAAATTTTAAAAGCAAAATATAATTGAAAATAAATACAATAGTGTGTTAAAATAAAAAAAGCACTTTATAAAAAATATAAGCTTAAAATAAGCGAAATATATACTATAAATTGTGTTTATATGTTAATATTAAATAATGATAGTTGAAAATTAATCATTTAAATAATTCATACATAATTGGAGAATTATTTGATACAATATATACAGATTAGTTAACAACTAGGTATTAATCTATTTTAGATTAAACAAAATTAAAAATTTCTCGTCAACATAAAAAGAGGCTATATTTTATAGCCTCTTTTTAATTGAAAATTAGAATGCCCAATTTCCATCTTTGAATATTTGAATAGTTTCACCGTCATAAGTTTCTCCAACTATATTTAAGTCAGATGAACCAATCATAAAATCTACGTGAGTTAAACTATCGTTTATTCCGTATTTATCATATTCTTCTCTAGGTAAATCAGCCCCATCTTTTATACAAGTAGCGTATGCAGAACCAAGAGCTAAGTGACAAGATGCATTTTCATCATATAATGTATTATAGAATACAACATTTGTGTCTGATATAGGTGATTTATGTGGAACTAAAGCTACTTCTCCTAAGTAATGAGAACCCTCGTCTGTTGCTATAAGATTTTTTAAAGTTTCTTCACCTTTGGCAGCAGTACAATCTATAATTTTACCCTCTTTAAATGTTAAAGAGAAATCATCTATAACATTACCTCCATAAACTAATGGTTTAGTACTATGAACAACACCATCTACTTTATATTTATGTGGTAGGGTAAAGATTTCTTCTGTTGGCATATTAGGATTAAAGTTAATTCCATTAGGATCTACAGAAGCTCCACTTTCCCATATATGATTTTCAGGAAGTCCAATTGTTAAATCAGTTTTAGATGATTTATATTTTAAAGTTTTAAAATTCTTTTCATTTAAGAAATCAGTTCTTTCTTTTAAGTTTTTATTATGTTCATGCCAAGCTTGAATAGGATCATCATTATCAACTCTTGTACACTTAAATATTAAATCCCAAAGTTTATCTACAGCTTCCTCTACTGATACATCTGGGAAGATTTTTTGAGCCCAAGCTTTAGTTGGAACAGAAACAATGCTCCATTTACATTTATCAGTTAATGTATATGATCTCCATTCTTTTAAAGCTATACCTGAAGCTTTTTGATAATTAGCAACTCTTTGAGGGTCCACATCTTTAAGTAAGTCTGGGTTAGCAGCATGAATACTTAAAAATGCTCCTCCCTCTTTTGCTATATGTACATATTGTTCTGATACCCAGTGAGGAAATTCATTGAATACATCATCTGGTGCATATAAATATCTAGCTAATGAACACTCTTCATCTGACCACTCAACATAAACATTTCTAGCACCATTTTCATAAGCAGACTTTACAGCGTATCTAACAAAATCTGCACATTCAATAGGTGTTCTAATAAGTAAAGTTTGATTTGGTTGAATATTTACACCAACTTTGATAGCTAATTCAGCATATTTTTGTAAATTTTTATTAAAATCCATTTTAATCCTCCAATGATAAAATATAGTAATAATAATATTATAGCATTATCTTATAGTGTTAATCATATTAATAATAATCATGTATTATCTTTTGAAATTTGTTAGATTTCAAAAAAAATAACAAAAAAATGTACAAAAATGAAATATTTTATTTTAAAAAACCTATAAAAATCTTATAATAAAATAGTAGTACTAAATTAAGAAATAAATTATATCTAAATGAAATACATTTATGATATGGGATGGGGAAAACATTTCGGTTAGGAGGTTATGGATGGAGTTATATGATGCTCTTTTTTATAGAAAAACAATAAAAAGCTATTCAAATAAAATGATAAAAAGACCATTATTAGAAGAGATAAAACGTCTATGTGGCAATATAACTTATCTAAATAACGATTTAAATATCAAAGCCCATTTAATTGAAAGAGGACATTTAATACATTTTTTATTGGGTAAAGAATCTGCTATTAAGGCTCCTCATTATGTACTTATAACTTCAAATAAAGGTGAAGATTATTTACAAAATATAGGCTTTGCTATGGAAGAATTAATTCTAGAATTAACTTGCTTAGGAGTAGGAACTAGCTGGTTAAAATGTGAATTAAAAAAAGAAGATATAAAGGAATTTATACAATTAGATGAGATAGATAATGAATATGATGAGGATATAGAAATAGATGAAAGTCAAATAGAATATCCAATTTCACTAATTGCTATTGGCTATCCAGATGAATATGATAGTTTATTTAGAAAAAGCAAAAGAAGTTATGATAGAAAAAAAATAAAAGATATTTGTAAAGAATTTAATCCTAAGTGGAATGATGTATTAGAAGGAGTAAGAGTTGCACCTTCTATTATGAATAAACAACCTTGGATATTCAAAGAAAAGGAATATGGCTTCGACCTATATGAAAAAGAACCTAGAAGAAGACTGGGAATAGAAGATGAAAATAAAATAAGTATGGGTGCAGCTTTAAGACATTTTGATATATGTTGCAAAGAAAAAAACATATCAGTGGAATATATCAAGAAAAATGTAAAAGATGGAAGAAGAAAAGAATACTTTATTAGTATTATAGAAAAAAATAAATAATAAAAAATATTTTATATTTGAAGAACAGTTGACATAAGATATAATAAGTGCAATAATTATATAAACTTAAAATTAATAAAATCATAATAATTAGAGAAAAAGTCCAGAGAGGCTTGTAGAATTATTTGATTTATTTGTTAAACAAATTTTAATAAAATATAATAAAGTCTTTTAAAATAGTCCAGAGAGGCTGATAAAGATAATAAACATAAACTAATACTAGTCATTTTTTATTGTTTAGATTATGCATACACAATCCTTATACCTCTTTTTGGTGTAAGGATTTTTTTATGGGCTTTATTAAGAGGGAGTGAATAAAATGATAAATGCAAAAGACAGATTAATAGTTGCAATTGATACAGATGAATTTGATAAAGCTAAGGAATTAATAGACCAGCTAGAAGACAGTGTAGATATTTTTAAGGTGGGATTAGAGCAATACGTTGCTACAAAGGGAAAAACAGTAGATTATCTTAAAGAAAAAGGGAAAAAGATATTTTTAGATCTTAAATTCCATGATATACCTAACACAATGAAAAGTGCAGTTAAAGCAGCTGTAAGAGATAATGTATGGCTAATGACAATACATGTTTCAGATTTAGAGGGGATGAGACAGTGTGCTTTAGTGGCAAAAGAAGAAGCTGAAAGATTAAATATAGAAAAACCTATAATTGTTGGGGTTACAGTATTAACTTCATTAAGTAATGAAGATTTACAAGATATAGGATGTAATATGACAACTGAAGAATTAGCAATAAAAAGAGCTAAATTAGCTAAAGAATCGGGAATAGATGGAGTTGTATGTTCAGCAAAAGAGGTAGATAAAATAGTAGAAGTTTGCGGGGAAGATTTTGTAACGGTATGTCCAGGAATAAGACCATCATCTTCAAGTGCAGGAGATCAAAAAAGAGTAGTAACTCCAGCAGAGGCAATCAGAAAAGGTGCTAAGTACTTAGTTGTTGGTAGACCTATAACTCAAAGTGAAAATCCAAAACAATCAGCGATTGATATTGCAAGAGAAATAGAAAATGCTTAGGGGGCAAGATATATGAAGGCAAAATTAATTTTAGAAGATGGAACGATTTTTGAAGGTAAAGCATTTGGTTATTTAGAAGATTCTGTTGGGGAAGTAGTGTTTAATACTTCAATGACTGGTTATGGAGAAGTTTTAACAGATCCTTCTTATTACGGACAAATAGTAACAATGACATATCCTTTAATAGGAAACTATGGAATAAACTTAGAAGATGTACAATCTAAAATGGTTGCAGTAAAAGGATTTATTGTTAGGGAAAAAAGTGATGCACCAAATAACTTTAGATGTGAAATGAGTTTAGAGGTGTATCTTAAACAAAATAAAATTATAGGACTTGAAGGAATAGACACAAGAGCTTTAACAAAAATACTAAGAAATAATGGTACTATGAAAGGTATTATAACAATAGATAAAAATGCTAAACTTGAAGACGTAAAGCACAAGTTAGATATATTTGATAATACACAAGCAGTTTTAACTGTTTCAAGAAAAAAGGTGGAGTATATAAAAGGTAATGGACCTAAAGTAGCAATAATGGATTATGGTGTAAAACAAAATATAGTTGATAATTTTGTACAGAGGGGATGTGACATAACAATATTCCCTGCACTAACTCCTGCAGAAGAAGTTTTAGCCAGTGAACCTGATTTAATATTCTTATCAAATGGGCCTGGGGATCCAGATGATTTAGAGGAAATAGTTAATAATGTTAAAAAAATGATAGGTAAAAAACCTGTTGTGGGAATTTGCTTAGGACATCAAATTTTAGGAAAAGTATTCGGAGGAAAAACTTCAAAACTTAAATTTGGACATAGAGGTGGAAATCATCCAGTAAAAGATTTAGAAGAAGATAGAGTGTTTATAACTGCTCAAAACCACGGATACTACGTAAGTGAAGTGCCAGAGTGCATGAGAGTTACTCAAATCAATTTAAATGATAATACAGTAGAAGGAATGAGACACAAAGAATTACCAGTATATAGTGTTCAGTATCATCCAGAAGCTTGTCCAGGACCAAAAGACAGCACTTATGTATTTGATAAATTTTTAGAATTATTATAATTGTTTAAAGGGAGAAGAAGTTATGCCTAAAATAGATAGTATCAAGAAAACATTAGTATTAGGTTCAGGGCCTATAATTATAGGTCAAGCAGCTGAGTTTGATTATTCGGGAACTCAAGCTTGCGGAGCTTTAAAAGAAGAGGGAATAGAAGTTGTACTTATAAATAGTAATCCAGCAACTATTATGACGGACAAAGAAGTTGCCGATAAAATATATATAGAGCCATTAACAATAGAGGCTATAGAAAAAGTAATAGAGAAAGAAAGACCAGATAGTTTACTAGCAGGTATGGGTGGTCAAACAGGACTTAACTTAGCTGTTGAATTAAGTGATGCAGGTATATTAGATAAATATAATGTAAAAGTAATCGGAACATCTATAGAATCTATAAAAAAAGGTGAAGATAGAGATACATTTAGAGAAACTATGAGGGCTATAAATCAGCCTGTAATAGAAAGTGATATAGTTACTAACTTAGAAGATGGTCTTATTTATGCTGATAAAATCGGCTATCCAGTAATAGTTAGACCAGCTTACACATTAGGTGGAACTGGTGGGGGAATAGCTGAAAATAGAGAAGAATTAACAGAGATACTAAATCATGGTTTACAGCTTAGTCCAGTTACTCAAGTTCTTTTAGAAAAAAGTATAAAAGGATGGAAAGAAATAGAATACGAAGTGATGAGAGACAGCAAAGGTAACTGTATAACTGTATGTAATATGGAGAATGTTGACCCTGTTGGAGTTCATACAGGAGACAGTATAGTTGTAGCACCAAGTCAAACTTTAAGTGATGTGGAGTATCAATTACTTAGAACAGCTTCTATAGATATAATAAACGCAATAGAAGTACAAGGTGGATGTAACGTTCAGATAGCTCTTCACCCAGATAGATTAGAATATGCAATAATAGAAATAAATCCTCGTGTTAGTAGATCATCAGCTCTAGCATCTAAAGCTACTGGATATCCAATAGCAAAAGTTGCAGCTAAAATAGCGCTAGGATATACATTAGATGAAATAGAAAATGCTGTTACTAAAAAAACTAAGGCATGTTTCGAACCTACATTAGACTATGTTGTTGTAAAAATACCAAAATGGCCTTTTGATAAATTTAAACAAGCAAACAGAGTTCTTGGAACTAAAATGATGGCTACAGGAGAAATAATGAGTATAGGTAGCAACTTTGAAGCTGCTTTATTAAAAGGAATAAGATCTCTTGAAATAGGTAAATATTCATTAATTCATAAACCATCACAAGAAAGAACAATAGAAGAGTTAAAAGAAAGAGTTGTTATGCCAGATGATGAAAGATTATTTGACTTATGTGAAATGATTAGAAGAGGCTACAGCTTAGATATGATAGAGAAAATAACTGGTGTAGATAAATGGTTCTTATACAGATTCAAATGGATAGTGGAACAAGAAGAACAACTTAAAACTATGAAAATAGAAGATTTAAATAAAGATTATCTACAACAATTAAAGAAAAAAGGATTCTCAGATAAAGGTATAGCTGACTTAATGAAAATAAGCCCAGAAAAAGTATATGAGCTTAGATCTTTATACAATATAAACCCAGCTTACAAAATGGTTGATACATGTGGTGGAGAATTTGATGCCCTATCTCCATATTACTACTCAACTTATGAGCAATATGACGAAGTAGTTGTTAGTGATAAGAAAAAGGTAATAGTTCTTGGATCTGGACCAATAAGAATAGGTCAAGGTATAGAGTTTGATTACTGCTCAGTACATTGTATCAAATCATTGAGAAACATGGGAATAGAAACAATAATAATAAATAATAACCCAGAAACAGTAAGTACGGACTTCGATATATCTGATAAATTATACTTCGAACCGTTAACAGAAGAAGAAGTTTTAAATATAATAGAAAAAGAAAATCCAGAAGGTGTTATTCTTCAATTCGGAGGACAAACAGCTATAAAATTAGCTAAATTCTTAGACGAAAAGAATATACCAATACTAGGAACTGACTTTTCAGATATAGATGCAGCAGAAGATAGAGAAAAATTTGATGAGCTTCTAGAAAAGCTTGATATAAATAGACCAAAAGGTATAGCTGTATGGTCAGTTGAGGAAGGTATAAATCATGCAAAAGAAATAGGTTATCCTGTACTTGTTAGACCTTCTTATGTACTTGGTGGTCAAGGTATGGAGATAACTTATGAAGAGCATAAGTTAGAAGCATATTTAAGAAATGCATTTGAGAGAGATAGTAAAAATCCAGTACTTATAGATAAGTATTTAGTAGGTAGAGAAATAGAAGTAGATGCAATATGTGATGGAGAAGATATATTGATACCAGGTATAATGGAACACTTAGAAAGAGCAGGAGTTCACTCTGGAGACTCTATAACAATGTATCCTACTCAAAATGTTTCTGATGAAATAAAAGAAAAAATATTAGATTACACTAAGAAAATAGCTTTAGAGCTAAATGTATTAGGAATGGTTAATATTCAGTTTATAGAATTCAAAGGAGAATTATATATAATAGAAGTTAATCCAAGAGCTAGTAGAACAGTGCCATACATTAGTAAAGTGAGTAAAGTTCCAATAGTTGATTTAGCTACAAAATGTATGCTTGGAGCTAAATTAAAAGACTTAGGATATGGAACAGGCATATATAAAACACCAGATTTAGTATCTGTAAAAGTGCCAGTGTTCTCTATGTCAAAACTTGCGAGAGTAGATGTAAGTTTAGGACCAGAAATGAAATCTACAGGGGAAGTTTTAGGTGTTGGTGAAACTTTAGAAGAAGCTTTATATAAAGGATTTATGGCAGCAGGAAGAACTATATCAGATGATAGGGGAGTGGTTCTTGCAACTGTAAATGATCATGACAAGGAAGAATTTATAGAAATAGCTAAAGAGATGAAAGAATTAGGTTACACATTCTTAGCAACAGAGGGAACGGCTAAAACTCTAAGAAAAAATGACATAGATGCTATAACTGTTAATAAAATAGGAGAAGGAAAACCTAATATATTAGATGCTATAATGAATAATCAAGTGGATATGGTTATAAATACTCCTACAAAAGGTAATGATGCTAAAAGAGATGGATTTAAAATAAGAAGAACAGCTACTGAATATAATGTGGATATCATGACATCTCTAGATACATTAAAGGCATTAGTTAAGGTAACTAAGAAACAAATTAACAATCATGAATTAAAAGTTTATAATATAGCAGAATAGTTATTAGTAAGAAGGGCTGATTAATGTAGATTAATCAGCCCTTTGTAAATTTTAAATTGAGTTATAGATTTATATTTAAGAAGGTATACTTTAGTAGTATACCCTGTTGAACTGTTGAAAATAATTAGCTCTCATTCTATTAAAGTTAATATTTTTTGCATTACAATAAAAACGAGGTTTTATATAGGATTCGAAGTTTGAGAATTCCATTAAAAATTTTGGGATATCATTAGCAGCTGGGGATATTTCATCCAATCCAAAATAGATTACGATTCCTTGATCTGTCAAATAGAAAGATTGATCTTCTGGTATATCAACAGATGCATCAGGATAATAGAATGTAGGATTTTGATTAATTTTAAAATTTACAAAGTCAGATACTAATTTTAAATAATCTACATTAGGTCTAAAAATATCTTTAAGTAAAATCTGATTTCCTGTTAATAAATCTATATTGTAGTTGTATAAATCATTATACTGAGGATTGTTATTATCTAAAGCAGTAAGAGAGAGTATAAGACTTATAACCTGATTTTTATTAAATGTAATATCATAATTTGAGTAAACTTTATAATTTATTTTAGATTTACTACCGTCAGGGTTGCTTAGATTAAGTTGTTGTTCTTCTTCTAAAATGCCTTGTTTAAATGTATAGACAGAAGAATTTATAGCATCATTTAAATTTTGTAAAACAGAATCATTTACTTGAAAATAACCATTCTTAACGTTATAAAATACAGGGTATTTTAAATCATAATAAAAAAATTCATTTCGACCTATGTCTTCCACATATTGAACATATAGTGTATTGAAAAGACAGGTATTGTTTGGTTGATTGTAATTCATATTCAGTTCCTCCTAGATAAATAATTTAAATTAATAATTTATATGCAAAGTAAAATCAAATAATAATAATAGATAGGTGTAAAAGCCCTTAAATATTGAAATTATCAAATTAAATAAAGTATATAAACTATTTAAAATACCTAAAATAAAATTAATTAGTGTGATATAATACAGAAGATTAGTAAGAAAATTAGGAGGATACATATGTTATTATTAGCAGATAAATGGAAAGATTATGAACTTATAGATATGGGTAACGGAGAAAAATTAGAACGTTGGGGAGATGTAGTACTTAGAAGACCAGATCCTCAAGTTATGTGGCCAATAAAAAATGAAAGTGGACTTTGGAAAAATCCTCATGGACATTACCACAGAAGTGCAAAAGGTGGAGGACATTGGGAGACTAAGAAGAAGTATCCACAAAAATGGACTGTAAATTACAAAGGATTAAAATTCAATATAAGTCCTACTGGATTTAAACATACAGGTTTATTCCCAGAACAAGCGGCTAACTGGGATTGGCAAATGGATATGATAAAAAAAGCTAATAGACCAATAAAAGTATTAAACTTATTTGCATATACAGGAGGAGCTACAGTTGCTTGTGCAGCAGCAGGGGCAGAAGTATGTCATGTTGATGCATCTAAAGGTATGGTTACTTGGGCAAAAGAAAACTTACAAACTTCAGGACTTGGAGATAGAAAAGTAAGATTTATAGTAGATGATGTTGTTAAATTTGTAGAAAGAGAAATAAGAAGAGGAAATAAATATGACGCTATAATTATGGACCCACCTTCATATGGAAGAGGACCAAAAGGTGAAGTTTGGCAAATAGAAGATAAATTATATGGTTTAGTTGAATTATGTACAAAAGTATTATCAGACAAGCCTTTATTCTTCTTAATAAACTCTTATACAACTGGTTTATCACCTATAATTCTTGAACATATATTAGATGCTACAGTTGCTAGAAAAGCAAAAGGCGGACATATATATGCTGGAGAAATAGGAATACCAACATCAAGAGATGGTAAAGTACTTCCATGTGGTATATTCGGAAGATGGGAAGGTAAATAATAATGGTTAAGGTTATATACGAAGATAATCATTTATTAGTAGTAGAAAAACCGGTAAACATATTGTCTCAGGGAGATAATACTAATGATGATGATATGGTAAATCTTCTAAAGAAATATCTTAAAGAAAAGTATAATAAGCCAGGAAATGTATTTGTTGGACTTGTTCATAGACTGGATAGACCGGTAGGAGGTTGTATGGTATTTGCCAAAACTTCCAAGGCAGCCTCAAGATTATCAGAGCAGGTAAGAAATAAATCATTCAAAAAAACATATAGAGCTGTTATACATGGAAATATGAATAAAAAAGAAGATAATCTATTAGATTATTTATATAAAAATAAAAAAACAAATATGGTCAGTGTAGTTAGTAAAAATACGAAAGATGCTAAAGACGCTAGATTATCTTATGAAACGCTGGACTCTCAAAAAGGATTTAGCCTTGTTCAAATAGATTTAAAAACTGGTAGACCTCATCAAATTAGAGTTCAGTTTGCAAGTAGAAAACATCCTTTATTTGGTGATCAGAGATATGGTCAACATTTAAATAAAGTTGGGCAACAGATAGCTCTATGGTCATATAAAATAGAAATAGTTCATCCAACAACAAAAGAAAAAATGGAGTTTGTTTGTGATGTTCCAAATGAATATCCATGGAACATTTTTAATGTTTAAATAAGGAGATATTATGGAAAGATACACAGGTTTTTATATTGATAAACCTCAAGGAAACAATGTTTTTTCATATGAAGAAAGAGAAAATAAGAAAATTTTCGTGCCTAAATTAATAGAAGGTACTTTAGAAGATGTTAAAGTTGGAGACAATATAGTTTTCAATGAAATAGATGAAGATACGGAAATTAAGGCAAAAGGTCTTAAAAACTTAGTTGAATATAAGCTAGGTAATAAAACTATTTATGTTTTTGATAATCACAATCATGCTTTTTATTTTTGGAATAAAAGTTTATTAAAAAATGAATTTAATAAAGGTTGTAAACTAGTACATGTTGATCAACATAAAGATATGAGAGAACCTGATAACTACAATGTTGATATAGAGAACTTAGATGATGTATTTACATATACAAATGAGGTTCTTAACGTTGGAAACTTTATTCAACCAGCATTAAAAAAAGAAATTTTCTCACAAGCAATAATAATTGATAGTTCTTATGGATTTGATGTTGAAGTCGATGAAGAATATGTATTAGATATTGATTTAGATATATTTTCAAAGGATATGGACTATATTCCTTATGATTTTAGAATTGATAAAATTAAAAAATTAATAGAAAATGCAAAAGTTATAACAATTGCTACAAGTCCTTATTTTATAGAGCAAGACTATGCTATTAAGGTATTAAAAGAACTATTTAATTGTGATATAATAGAATAATTGATAATATAATTTTAAATTTAGGAGGAGCGTCAATATGAGTTTATTAACACAATGGAGAGCTTTAAGTGAAAATCTTGAAACTCAAGAAGCTGAAATAAAATTCTGGGAAGAATATTTAAAAGTAGAGGCATCAATATACAATGAAATATTAAACAATAAAGTAGAAGTTGTAGAAGGAAAAGTTTCTGACTTAGCTAACACTTACAATACTTCAGTTGAATACTTCATGGGATTCATAGATGGAATAAGTGAAAGTTTAAAAGAAGATATAGTTTTAGAAGAAATAGAAGCTGATTCTCAAATATCTTTAAAAATAGATTTCGAAAAATTATACTTCAACATGTTATCTGTAGAAGCTGAATGGTTATATACTTTACCAGGTTGGGAAGGAATATTATCAGCAGAAGAAAGAAAAGAAATAGAAAAATCATACAAAAAAACTAAAACTGTTGTTAAAGAAAAAACAGTTGGAAGAAATGAACCTTGTCCATGTGGAAGTGGTAAAAAATATAAAAAATGTTGTGGAAAATAATTCACTTAGACTGCCTATTCTAGGCGGTCTTTTTTTATATAAAAACAAATTAATGTAATAAAATGGTAAAAAACTGTTGCGAAATGGTTACAAAAATGTAATAATATTAATATAATATATTACAAAACGGTTACAAATATAAAGCCGTTTGTTTTGAAAGGAGTTGAGTAAGTATAGTTTTATCGACTATATAATTTATGAAAATATTTAAAAATAAGATAATAGCTTTATTATTGCTCGTAGCGTTGGTTATGCCAATACTAGCAACTCCGACACAAACATATGCTGCTTCAAGTAGCAAATCAACTAAGATAGAAAGTTTTGCTAAAAAACAATTGGGAAAAAGATACGTGTGGGCAACTCAAGGACCATCTACATTTGATTGTTCAGGATTCACATATTATGTTGTAAAGAAAACAACAGGAAAAACTATACCAAGAGGTTCGACAGTTCAAGGTAAACATGGAAAATATGTAAGCAGAAAAAATCTAAAAAAGGGAGATTTAGTATTTTTTGCAACAACAGGCAAGGGAAGAGTATCTCATGCAGGAATTTATTTAGGAAATAAAAAATTTATTCATGCCTCATCATCAAAAGGCAAAGTTGTAATATCAAGCATGGCTAGTGGTCATTATTATAAAACCTTTGTAAATGGAAGACGAGTAATATAAATTTTAATAATATAATCTGATAAAAAACAAAGCTATAAATAGCAGACTCAAAGTCAGCTGTTTATAGCTTTATTTATTGCATTAACTATTTTATTTTTAAAGTTGTTAATATTTATGTCTTGTATTTCTATTGGAACTTGTATCTTTTCAAATAAATCAAAAATCATTTCATCAGTAAACTCACATACTTTAGTGTCACCGATTATAACATTCTCATAGCGTCCATACTGTTGCCTGATATCATAAATATCAACTGCATTTATGAATTTATTTAACTCATCAAATTTAAGAACCCATCCTGGTGTTATATATAGATTTTTATCATCATTATATTTTTTCTCATCTCCAACAATAAGATCTATACAATTTGAATCCTTAAAAGTAATTAAGTTTGGATAATCTTTTAAAAATTCATGGAACATATAGTGACACTTACTTCCGTAGAGTAAGATGATTTTATCAGATTTAATATTATCTAAGTTACTTGTAATTTCATACTTTAATTTCTCTAAGTTAGTATGTAATCCAAATGGTAAATATTTAACTTCAATATCTTCATTAAATAATTTATCATCATTTATTTCCTTTAAGATAATATTTAGTTCTGGCTCAAATACCCCGCATGATAAGATAAAAATTTTCATGTAAACTACAAATCCCCCTTTTTGTAAATATAAAAACTATTCACTTAAGTACATTATATAGTAGATATTAACTTATAGAAATATATGAATAATTTAATTAATGATTTTATTAAGTTTTAACAAGATTAGTTTTTTATCAACATATGAACAAAATATCCTCTAAAACATACTATAAATTAAAACCATATGTTTAAGGAGGACAACTATGAAAGAGGGAGATATAGTAGTTAGAAAATCTTATAATAAAGATATTATATTTAAAATAATAGGATTTTCAAAAGATGAAAACAATAAAAAAGTAGCTGTATTAAAAGGTGTAGCATTTAGATTAATAGCTGATGCATATTTGGATGATTTAGAACTAGTAGAAGCAAAAGATATGAGGGGAGTATTAATAGATAAAAACGTTCAAAATTTATTATATAGATCAGTAGTTGATGCGAGGGAAAGACAAAGTTTTTATAGAGGTGTTCCAAAACTTCAGTCAAGCAGTAATGTCTATGGAATACCCGGAAAAGTTCTTCAAATAGATGGTGATAAAGAGTATTTAAAAATTTGTCTGGATGTTTATACTGAATTGGGGATACCAGCAGTAGGAGTAGCTATACCAGAGGCTAATCAATATAAAGAAGTAAGAGCTCTTCTAGAAAAGCATAAGCCAGATATTTTAGTAATAACAGGTCATGATGCTATTACTTCTAAAAAGGGTAACTTGAAAGATATTAATAACTATAGGAATTCTTATAACTTTATAAAATGTGTAAGAGAAGCTAGAAAATGGCAACCGGATTTTGATAGTTTAGTTATTTTTGCAGGTGCATGTCAATCTAATTATGAGCAAATAATAAAGTCTGGAGCTAACTACGCTAGTTCTCCAGCAAGAATAATGATACATGCACTAGACCCTGTATTTATAGTTGAAAAAATAGCTTGTTCACGAATTGATATAGCTGTACCAATAGAAGAAGTTATAGAGCAAACTATTACTGGCTACAAAGGTATAGGGGGGGTTGAGACTAGAGGAAAATTTAGATGGGCAATGCCACGATTAGTATAAAATTACAATAAAAATAATAATTTTTAAAATTATACTGTATTCTTTAAAAATATTATTGACAACTGTCTCAAAACTATATAAAATAATTAGTTAAAACATTTGACAGAACCCTCTTTTTATGATATTATGTAAACATAGAAACTAAAAGAGGGTGATATTATGGCTACTGTTCAAACTTTAGATAATATTAGATTAAGTTTGGAAAAACATTTAGGTAAGAGAATAATATTAAAAGCAAACAAGGGAAGAAAACAGATAATGACAAGAAGGGGAATATTAGAAAATGTCTATCCAAGTGTTTTTATTGTAAAACTAGAAGCAAGTGGAAATGTATATCAAAGAGTATCTTATAGTTACTCAGATTTATTGACAGAGAATGTAAAACTACAAGTTTTTAAAAATAGTAAAGAAGAAAATGAATTAAGTGCAAGTTAGAATTATACCTATTAAATTAGGTGTAATTTTTTTTTTGTCTCTTAAATATAAATATAGTGTGATAGTTATTTATAATTTAGGAGGGACAAATATGGAATTAATTAAGGATATAATCAAAATAGATAGTAGAGTTGATTTCGGAAAATATCAAACCTTTATTGAATCTGAAGCTGTTGTACCAGATATTAAGCCCGACGTTTACGAAATAGTTGATACTCAAGGATACATAGCATTGAGTAAAATTGAGGTGTCAGATGGAAAATTAGTATGTAGAGGATGCTTTAACTACAATGTGATGTATATAGCAGATGATAAGAGTACATTATCAAATGTCAATGGAAAGATAGACATTAATGAAGTTGTAGAAAGGGATAATATAGTTCAAGATATGGAGTATATGCTTTACCCAGAAGTGGAGCATGTTGATTGTACAATATTAAACGAAAGAAAGATAAGAGTGGGAGCACTTATGAATATCAAAGGTAGTTTATTTGATAAACAAAGACTTGATATTGTAAAAGATGTTTCTCAAGTTGAATGTATTCAAAAACACAGAAAGGAAATAACTTATCAAGATATTATTGGAATAGAAAAAACTGAAAGCGTTATAAGAGATACCATAGCGATTAGTGCGGAAGAAGTTGCTACAATAATAAATATTACTCCTGTAGTTAAAGTTAAAGAAAGTAGAATAGCAGATAATAAAGTTATAATAGGTGGAGTATTAGAAATAAATCCTATGGCATGTACACTGGATAGTGATGTTGTAGAACTAGATAAAGTAGGAATTGATTTTACACAATTTATAGAAGTTCCAGGTGCTTTTGATGGAATGAAAGAAGAAACATTATTGAGTATAGGTGATTTCAATTATAATTTTAGAGATAATAGTGAAAGTAGTACAGCTATGTTAGAGATAGAATGTACAGTATGCTGTAAAGTTAAAGTTACTGATGAAGTGACTAGAGAAGTACTACAAGATGCCTATTCTCCACAGAAGATAGTAAAATTTGATCATAGATTAATTAGCTTGAATAAAACATTATGTTCTATGACAGATAATTTCACAGTGAGAGAAACATTGAGTCCAGAGGATGAGACAATAGAAATTAAAGATATTGTAAGTGTATGTCCATCAATATCAATAGAAAATGCTTATGTAGAAGGTAATAAAAGTATAATACAAGGAATAATAAAAGTAGTTATTTTATATGTACCTGTAGAAGGAGAAAAAATGATATATAAAATATCTGAAGAAATTCCTTTTGAAAATGATGTTGCAGTTGAGAATTTAAGTGATACTTGCTCAATATTTAATACAGTGTGTATGGATAAAGTTGAAGCTGATTTAAATAGAGATAAAATTGATTTAGTAGTAAAGGCTAAAAGATTTATAGAAGCAATAGACAAAAAATCAGAAAGTTTTATTATAAAAGGTGAAGATCAAGGAGACTACGATCTATCTACAGCTCCAAGCATAATTGTATATATATGTAAAGATGGTGATAACCTTTGGGATATAGCTAAAAAATATAATACAACAGAAGAAGAAATTGCAAATGTTAATGAAATAAAAGCAGACGAACCAATCAAACCGGGTAAATGTTTAATTCTACCTAAAAAAGTATCTACCTTAGATTAGGAAACTAACAAAAAAACAAAATAATAGGGGATAAAACCCCTATTATTTTGTTTTTGTAGTATAATAATTATAATTCGAGAATCCATTAGACTAAGTACAAATACATATCAAGGAGGGTAAAATGAATTCTATAAAACTAAAGAGTCGAGCAAAAATTAATTTATCTATAGATGTATTAGGCAAACGATTAGATGGATATCATTTAGTAGAAATGATAATGCAGACAATTGATTTATTTGATAGGATAAAGATTTTTTCATTGGAAGAAGATAAAATAATAATAGAGAGTAATAGTGAAGATATACCGTTAAATGATAGTAATATAGTTTATAAGGCGGCTGATTTAATAAAAGAACAATTTGGCATAAAACAAGGTGTAAGAATATACATAGAAAAAAATATTCCAATTGCGGCAGGTATGGCTGGAGGAAGTAGTAATGCAGCAGCAGTTTTAGTGGGATTAAATGAGCTATGGAATCTTAATTTAGATAAAAATGAGCTTAAGGATTTAGGGTTAAAACTTGGAGCAGATGTTCCTTTTTGTATTGAAGGTCAAGCATGTTTGGCTGAAAATATTGGGGAAAAACTAACTCATATCCAAGGGTTATCTCAGGATGCTTATATATTAGTGTGCAAGCCTGAATTATTTGTTTCAACAAAAGAAATTTATGAAGAAGTAGATTCTAAAATTATTGAAAAAAGACCAGATAATAAACAGTTAATTCAATTATTAAAAGATAACGATATCAAATCATTAGCAAATAATATGTACAATGTTTTAGAAGAGGTTACAAAGGAAAAATACCCTATTATAAAAGATATAGAAAAAATTATGATGTATAATAATTCATTAGGGGCAATGATGAGTGGAAGTGGACCTACAGTTTTTGGACTATATGATAATGAAAAGGACGCGGAAAATTGTAAAAAGATTCTACTAAAGAACTTTAAGCAAGTTTATGTGGTTAAAAGCCATGAAAAGGGGGTTGAAATATATGAATAACTTGGCAAAAATTAATTTGGACAATTATAAGCCATTAAGAGATGTTGTTTTTGAAAATTTGAGAACTGCTATATTGGATGGTAACTTAAAAGCAGGCCAGAGACTTATGGAAGTACAATTGGCAGAACAATTAGGGGTAAGTAGGACACCTATAAGGGAGGCAATTAGAAAACTTGAACTAGAGGGTTTAGTTGTAATGCTACCAAGAAAGGGAGCTTATGTAGCTAACATGTCTTTTAAAGATCTAATTGATGTTTTAGAAGTAAGGGCTAGTTTAGAAGGATTAGCAGGTTCTTTAGCAGCTGAGAGAAGAAGAGATGAAGATATTGAAGAATTAGAAAAATTATCTAAAGAATTTGAACAATGTGTAAGAGAAGCTGATGTAGAAGGAGTATTAAAAAAAGATGTTGAATTCCATGAAAAAATATTTTCAATGGCAAACAATAAAAAATTATTTCAGTTAATAACATCTTTATGGGAACAGGTACACAGATTTAGAGTTACTTATGTTTCAAATTATGAAGCATCATTAAGTTTAGTAGAAGAGCATAATAGAATTTTACAAGCTATCAAAAATGGAGATAGTGACTTGGCTAAAAAATATGCAACAGAGCATATAGAAATAGCAGAGCAATTCTTTATGAATAATACGGTTAATAGTTAAAGTGATATATAAATTATAATTATAAGAAGGCTAGGCCTTCTTTTTTTATTGTAAAGATTATTTTTAAGATGTAATAAAACTAAGTTTTGTATAAAAAAATAATAAATGGATACACTCAAGATATAAATAAGTTTTGAGGGGGATTTATTATGAATATTAAAAAGATAAGAAAAAGAATATTTATATTAGTTAGTATTTTGATTTCTATCTTAATAATATCAGGACTAGTTATAGTTAAAGAAATCAATAAAATAGATGCTTGTATATATGATTATAAAGATAAATTAATAAGATTTCATGTTATAGCAAATAGTGATACAGATGAAGACCAAGCATTGAAATTAAAAGTTAGAGATGCAGTAATAGATTATTTACAACCGAAATTAGAAAATTCTAATTCAATACAAGAAAGTGAAAAAATTATAAAGAAAGAATATAAAAACCTAGAAAGAATAAGCAAGAATATTATCTCTAAAAATGGATATGATTATAATGTTAAAGTTGGATTACAATATAGTAATTTTCCAGCAAAGCAATATTCAAGTGTTGTTTTACCAGCAGGAAAATATAAAGCCCTAAAAATTATAATAGGAGAAGGTGCAGGCAAGAACTGGTGGTGTGTAATGTTTCCCCCACTTTGTTTCGTAGATGATCAAAATGGAGTTATAGATGAAAAAACAGATGAAAAACTAAAAGAAATTTTGACACCAGAAGAATATAATTTAATAATGGCAAAAAATAAAATAAAAATAAGTAATTTTAAATTAAAATTCAAAATAATAGAAGTATTTCAAGCTATATTTTAAATAAAGAATAAAATACAAAAGGAGTGACTTTAAAAATGGAGAGGTGCTATAAAATACTTATAGTATCGCTATTAGTTTTACAGAACATATTTATACAAACATCACAAATATATGGACTAGAAGACTATTTAGAGAATAAAGCAGAAACTAATTTTTCAGAAGAAAAAGAAGATAAAAGAGAAGCAGTGATAAATTTAAATGATGAAGAGATAATGTTATTATCAAAATTAGTAGCAGGAGAAGCTAGAGGAGAAAGCTATGAAGGACAAGTTGCAGTTGCAGCAGTTGTAATCAATAGAGTTAAAGACTCTAGATTCCCAAATACATTAGAAGGAGTTATATATCAAAAAAATGCATTCTCAGTAGTGAAAAATGGAACTATCAATACTGAGCCGACAAGTTCTACATATAGAGCAGCTCAGGAAGCTATGTATGGAAAAGATCCAACTAATAATGCAATATATTTTTGGAATCCTGATATATCCACCTGTAAGTGGATAAATACATTAAATCCATATTTAAGAATAGGAAATCATGTTTTTGCTAAGTAATATAAAACATTGAATAAATAAAGTAAAGGAGTTTTTACTCCTTTATTTTTTTTATAAAATAAATTATAATTATCATTTAGATAGCAAAATATAAAAACTAAATGTTTTACTTAAAAAAGGCCATATTTAGAAGGAGGCAATGTATTGGAAGTTAAAGTTAATATCCATACTATTCAATATAATGAATATGGAGAAAGAAATGATATAAAAGTCAACACTATAGGAACTTTGTATGAGAAAAAGGACAATACTTATGTAATATACAAAGAAATAGAGGATGGAAGAGAAACTACTACATCTATTAAAATTGAAAGTGATAAAGTGACTATAAAGAGATTTGGTGAAATAAACTCAACAATGATTTTCAGAGAAAATCATACTATTAATTCTAATTATGCAACACCGCAAGGGATGTTTGTTGTAGAAACAAAAACTACAAAACTAAATATAGACGCCAAAGAAGATATTACTATTAATGTAAATTATAATATAGAAATAAAAGATATGTTCAGAGGTCGTAATGAAATAAAAATAAATATTTGTCAATAAGCATATTGTAAAAATAAATATTTTTAATCAAATAAAATTAAAGGTAGTTAAAATACTACCTTTTGTTTCATTTATTTGTTATCATTATAACTATAGAGTTATAAAATATTCTTTTAAAAATATGATAAATATAAAACAAGGATTTGAAGTTTTTTTATAGAAAATAGTACTAGTAGTTAAGAATTTCATCAATTTAAAATTTAATATAACTAAGTAAGACAATTAAATTAATCATTGATAAAATTAATTGTAAGAGGTATAAAATATGATATTTGAGAAAGCGCTAAGTACAATAAAGAAATACAATTTAATTGAAAAGGGAGATAAAATTGTTTTAGGTCTTTCTGGAGGTCCTGATTCAGTTTGCTTATTACATATATTGAATAGATTGAGAGAAGTTCTAGATATAGAAGTTTATGCAGCCCATCTAAATCATCAAATAAGAGGATTAGAAGCACAGCAGGATGCATTATATGTTTCTCAATTATGCGAAAGTTTAGGAGTTACTTTTTTTGTTAAATCCATAAATGTTCCTCAATATTGTAAAGATAACAAGTTATCCTTAGAAGAAGGAGCAAGAAAATTAAGATATGAAATGTTCTTTGAGATAAAAGAAAGTTTAAATGCAAATAAAATAGCTATAGCTCATAATATGAATGATCAAGCAGAGACTGTTTTAATGCGTATGATGAGAGGAACAGGTTTACAAGGATTAAAAGGTATCGATTATATTAGAGATGGTGTTATAATTAGACCAATTTTAGATATAGAGAGATCTGAGATAGAAGCATATTGTGAAGAACATAAATTAAACCCTAGAATAGATTCTACAAACTTAGAAAGTATATATACTAGAAATAAAATTAGACTAGAGTTAATTCCATATATGAAGGAAAACTTTAATTCTAATGTTACAGAATCTATAGTAAGGATGAGTAATAGTTTAAAATGCGACAATGAATTTATAGAAGAAGAAGCTCTAAAACAATTTAGAAATATATCTTGTATAAATGAAGGTAATTTAGAGATTAAAATTGAAAAATTTAAAAATTTACATAAATCATTAAAAAGTAGGATTATTAGGCATGGAATAAAAAATGTTTTAGGAGACACAAATTTCATAGATCAAAAACATATAGAAGAAGTAATAGATTTAGAAGGGGAAAATAAAATAGACAAAAGAATAGTTCTTCCAAGAGGATTATTTGTTTATAGACAAAAAGGTAAACTATTATTTACAACAAGAGAAATTGTGTATGAAGAAATAGAATTTTCTCATGAGATACCTAAAAATGGAATAGTAAAAATAGATGAAGCTAATCTTATTATTGAAACAGAAGTCATGCCTATAAACAAATACAAAGCTCTAAAAAGGGATAAGTCATCAAAATGGTTTGATTGTAATAAAATTAAAGGGGGGATAATTGTAAGAAGTAGAAAGTCAGGGGATAAAATAAAGCTTTCTATGGGTAGTAAAAAACTAAAACAATTATTTATAGATTTAAAGATTCCAAAAGAAGAAAGATGTAAAGTTCCTATATTACATGATGATAATGGAATACTATGTGTTGGAAATTTTAGAGATAGTGAACAATATAAAGTTGATGAGACTACAAAAGAAGTCTTAAAGATTAGCTTTAAAAAATTTTAAAATGAAAACAACATATGAAAGGAGGGCTTCTTTTGAACAGATTTTTAAAAGGAGCAGGTTTTTATCTGTTACTGTTTATAATAATAGTTGGAATTGTCCAATTATCAGGTACTAAAACAACTCAAACTAAAGAGTTAGAATTTTCTAAAGTCTATAAGTATTTAACTGAAGAAAATATATCAAGAATACATTTTGTTGATGGAACTTCAGTAGAAGGTACAATAAAAGACTCTAATACAAAATTCACATCATATATACCTGATGAAGTGTTAGGAGATAAACTTGCTAATGAAATATTAGATCAGGCAATAGAAGGTAAACTAGTATTTGATGGGGAGGCGCCACCACAAACACCTTGGTTTGTAAGCATGCTACCAACAGTTCTTCTGATTGGATTTATGATTATAATATGGTTTGTATTTATGAATCAGTCTCAAGGTGGAGGCGGAAAAGTTATGAGCTTTGGTAAATCTAAAGCTAGAGTTCATAAGGATGATGAGAAAACAAGGGTTACATTTAAAGATGTTGCAGGACTAGCTGAGGAAAAAGAAGACTTACAAGAAGTTGTTGATTTCTTAAAGAATCCGAAACGATATATTAATTTGGGGGCAAGAATTCCAAAAGGGATACTTATGGTAGGTCCTCCAGGTACAGGTAAAACTTATTTATCAAGAGCTGTTGCAGGAGAAGCGGGAGTACCATTCTTCAGTATAAGTGGTTCTGATTTCGTTGAAATGTTTGTTGGTGTAGGGGCCTCAAGAGTAAGAGATCTATTTGAACAAGCTAAAAAAAGTGCTCCAGCAATAATATTTATAGATGAAATAGATGCTGTTGGTAGAAAAAGAGGTGCTGGACTTGGTGGTGGACACGATGAAAGGGAACAAACACTTAACCAACTATTAGTTGAGATGGATGGTTTTGGTGTTAACCAAGGTATAATTATAATGGCTGCTACAAATAGACCAGATATACTTGATCCAGCATTACTTAGACCAGGTAGATTTGATAGAGAAGTAGTAGTTGGGGTTCCAGATGTTAGAGGTAGAGAAGCTATATTTGAAGTTCACTCAAAAAATAAACCTTTAGCAGATGATGTTAATAAAGAAGTATTAGCTAAGAGAACACCAGGATTTACTCCTGCTGATATAGAAAATATAATGAATGAAGCTGCTATATTAACAGCTAGAAAAAGGGAAAAAGAAATACATATGGATACCATAGAAGAAGCTATAACAAAAGTTATGGTTGGTGTGGCTAAGAAATCTAGAGTTATAAGTGATAAGGATAGAAAGCTTACTGCATACCATGAAGCAGGCCATGCTATTTGTATGCATGTTCTTCCAAATGTAAGTCCAGTTCACCAAGTAACTATAATACCAAGAGGTAGAGCAGGTGGATTTACTGAACCATTACCAAAAGAAGATCAAATGTATGGAACTAAAAATGAAATGCTTGAAACTATAGTAATGGCTCTTGGCGGTAGAGTAGCAGAAGAATTAATCATGGATGATATCTCAACAGGAGCATCAAATGACCTTGAAAGAGTTACAAATACAGCTAGGGCTATGGTAACTAAATATGGTATGAGTGAAAAAATGGGTCCTATGGTATACGGAGATAGTGATGATGAAGTATTCTTAGGAAACAGTATCACTACAAAGAAAAATTATTCTGAAGAAATAGCTTATGAAATAGATAAAGAAGTTAGAAGTATAGTAGAAAATGCTTATGAAGAGTGTAAACGTATATTAAAAGAAAATATGGCTAAATTACACTACGTAGCAAAAGGATTATTGCTATATGAAACATTAGATGCAGAACAATTTATTCAAGCTTTTAATGAAACATTATCATTAGATGAAAAAGATGTATTTGCTAAAAAAGATCAAGTTAAAGTTGATATAGATAAAGATAAGCAAAAGTCACAAAAGCAAAAAGATGAATCTTTAAAATTAAAAGAAGATGAATTTAAATTACCAGAAGATGAAAATAAATAATAAATATGAAAACAGGGCATTCTTAATGATGTCCTGTTTTTTGTTTTTGTATATAGTATTATTGTTATATAATTAATTAGAATAATTAATCAGAGGTGGAATATGAGAGAAAAAATACTTAAGGTTATTTTAGATAATGAAAAAGAATTTATTTCAGGAGAAGAATTATCAAAAAAACTTGGAATATCAAGAACTGCAATATGGAAACATATAAGAATATTAAGGTCACAAGGATATAATATAGAATCGGTAAATAAAAAAGGCTATAGATTGGTAGATGAACCTACTGACTTATTAAATCCACAAAATATATATCGTAATTTAAAAACTAAGTTTATCGGCAAGAATGTACTACACTTTGAAACTATTGATTCGACTAATGATTATGCCAAAAAAATAGGTAATGAATTAAGAGATGGAAGTGTGATAATAAGTGAAGAGCAAACTAAAGGAAAAGGCCGTTTAGGAAGAGTATGGGAATCAAAAGCTGGAGAAGGTATTTGGATGAGTATAATATTAAAGCCTAATATAATACCTAATAAAGCACCATTTATAACTTTAATAGCAGGTGCATCAATAGTAAAAGCATTAAATATATTAGGTGTAGATGCAAAAATTAAATGGCCAAATGATATTACTATAAACAATAAAAAGCTAAGTGGTATTTTAACAGAGTTATCTGCCGAAATTGAACGAGTGAATTATATTGTAGTTGGGATTGGTATGAATGTTAAAGATACTGATTTTGAAGAAGAACTACAAGATAAAGCAACATCATTATATAAAGAAAACTATAATGTATCTAGGGTTGATATAGTTAAAGAAATACTATGTCAGTTTGAAAAATTATACTTAGATTATATTGAAAAGGATGATAAAAAAGAAGTACTTGATATATGTAGACAATACTCAGCTATAATTAATAAAGAAATTTATGTAATAAAAAATGATCAAAAAGAACTTGTAGATTGTATTGGTATAAATGAAGAGGGGAATTTAATTATAAAAAATAAGGATGGAAATTTGGAGGAAATAATGTCTGGAGAAGTTTCTATAAGAGGAGTGAAAGGATATGTATAACAATATTTTAGATGTAAAAGGTTTAAAAGTAGGTCAAGTGCAAGATGAAGAGGCCCTAACAGGTTGTACAGTAGTTATTTGTGAGAAAGGCGCTACTTGTGGAGTTGATGTAAGGGGATCAGCACCAGGGACTAGGGAAACAGATTTATTAGATCCTATTAATTCTGTTCAAAAGGTTCATGCAGTTGTATTATCAGGTGGTTCAGCTTTTGGTTTAGAAGCAACATGTGGAGTCAGTCAATATTTAGAAGAAAAAAACATAGGGTTTGATGTTGGTGTTTGTAAAGTTCCTATTGTAACAGGTGCTGTTTTATTTGATTTGGCAGTAGGAGATTACAAAGTTAGACCAGATAAAAAAATGGGTTATAAAGCATGTTTAGAAGCTAGTGAAACTGAATTGAAACAAGGAAACTATGGTGCTGGGTGTGGAGCTACAGTTGGAAAAGTAAAGGGTATTGATTATGTTACAAAAGGTGGAATAGGAAGTTATTCTATAAAATTAGATAATGGAATAGTAGTTTCAGCTTTAATAGCTGTAAATGCATTTGGAGATGTATATGAAAATGGACAAGTTATAGCAGGAGTATTGAATGATGATAAAAGTAAATTGTTGAATACTTATGAAGTAATGAAGACGGGTGTTATGAAAGGTGGGTTTAGCATAGATAATACTACAATAGGTATTGTAGCAACTAATGCAAAACTGACTAAAGCCCAGTGTAAAAAAATATCACAAATGGCTCACGATGGATATGCAAAAGCTATATTCCCAATACATACACCACATGATGGTGATACAATATTTACTATGGCAACAGGAGAGATAGAAGTTGAAGCAGATTTGACCTTAATAGGTTCTTTAGCAACAGAAGTAGTTGAAAAAAGTATAATAAATGCTATAAAGAATGCTAAAACTATAAAAAATATTGTTTCTTATAATGAATTATCAAAAAGTTAATAATAGTATCATAAAAGAAAATTATAAGATATAGGTTTATAAATATTGTTGACAATGGAAATATCGACTGTTAAAATTGTCTTGTTGTAGCTGACATCTTCTTAAGGAAGAGTCTGACTTAGATGACATTTAATAGTCGAAAAAGTCAAAACTAAATAAAACTAAAATAGTCCGGCATCTTTAACGAGCTGGAACGGGGGTGTATTTTTTATGATTAACACAAATGCATCAGCACAAAGAAGGCTGAATGTAAGAAAGATGACTGTAATAGGAGTATTATCAGCAATCTCTATTATGATGTCAATGTTACCATTTATAGGTTATATACCTATAGGACCTACTAAAGCAACAATAATGCATATACCAGTTATTATAGGAGCTATTATTGAAGGACCAGTTGTAGGTGCAACGATAGGTTTAATATTTGGATTAACTAGCTTATGGAATGCAATGACGCAACCAACAATAACATCTATATTCTTTTTAAATCCATTAGTATCAATACTTCCTAGAGTATTAATAGGAGTAGTAGCATACTATGTATATCAAGGAATATATGAAATAAGTAAAAAAGTATATGCAGCTGGATTCATGGCTGGATTAATAGGTTCTCTTGCTAATACAGCAGGTGTATTAGGTATGATATATGTTTTATATGCAGATAAATATATGGAGAGAATTGGTCAAGCTGGAGCTGATGCAGGTAAATGGTTATTTACACTAGCAGCTACAAATGGAGTGCCAGAAGCTTTAGTTGCAGCGTTGATAGTATCAGCAGTATCTGTGTCGTTAATTAGAAAAGGCAAAAAGTAGAAAGAAGGTTTAAATATATGCTATTAGTATTTGACGTAGGAAATACAAATATGGTTATAGGTGTATATGAAGGTAAAACTTTAGTTAAACACTGGAGAATATGTACTGATATACACAAAACATCTGATGAGTATGGAATGTTAATAGGAAACTTATTAACATATGATAAAATAGATTTAAAATCAATTGATGATATAATAATATCTTCAGTTGTTCCTAATGTAATGCATGCTTTAGAAAATTTCTGTATAAAGTATTGCGAGAAAAAACCAATGATAGTAGGACCTGGTATAAAAACAGGTTTAAATATAAAATATGATAATCCAAAGCAAGTTGGAGCCGATAGAATAGTAAATGCTGTAGCAGCGATTGAAAAATATGGAAGTCCACTTATAGTAGTTGACTTTGGAACTGCAACTACATTTTGTGCAATATCTGAAAAAGCAGAATACTTAGGTGGAACAATATGTCCAGGGCTTAAGATATCAAGTGAAGCATTATTTAATGGTGCTGCTAAACTTCCAAGAGTTGAGTTAACTAAGCCAGGAAAAACTATTTGCAAAGCAACAGTAGAGGCAATGCAAGCAGGGATAATTTATGGATATGTTGGTCAAGTAGAGAAAATAATATCAATGATGAAAAAAGAATTAGGCAGTGAAGATGTGAAGGTTATAGCAACTGGAGGTTTATCTACCCTTATTCATTCAGAAACTGATAGCATAGATTATATAGATAAATACTTAACTTTAGATGGGTTAAGATTAATATATTTAAAAAATAAATAAGATTATTGAGGAATTGGGAAGTACCAATTCCTTTTTAAATATGTAAAAAAATACAATGTAAAATAATAATAGTATATTTTTATAAATTATAATAATATATTTAGAGTAGTTAATTAAACTTTGAAAAATTGTTAATGATTATAATAAATAATTCACAATAGAAGGAGACATAAGATGAAAATAGGAAATGTTCAACTTGATAATGAAGTTTTTTTATCTCCTATGGCAGGTGTAACAGATTTACCTTTTAGAACAATATGTAAAGAAAAAGGCTGTGGAATGCTTTATACAGAAATGATAAATGCAAAAGCTCTTTGTTATGATGATGAGAATACTAAAAAGATGCTAAACCTAGAAGATGATGGCCATCCTGTGGCGGTTCAGATATTTGGTTCAGACCCAGAATATATGGGAAAAGCAGCATCTATAATGAATCAATATACAAATGATATATTAGATATAAATATGGGATGTCCAGCACCAAAGGTTATTAAAAATGGTGATGGTTCTGCATTAATGAGAAATCCTAAACTAGCAGCAGAGGTTTTAACAGCAGTAGTTAAAAACTCAGAAAAACCAGTTACTTTAAAGATAAGAAAAGGTTGGGATGATAATTCTGTTAATGCCCTTGAGATAGCTAAGATTGCTGAGGAATGTGGAATAAGTGCCCTAGCTATACATGGAAGAACAAGAGAGCAGTTCTATTCAGGAAAAGCTGACTGGGATATAATAGCTGAAATAAAACAATCTATAAATATACCTGTAATAGGTAATGGAGACGTATTTGACGTACAAGATGCAGTAAATATGTTAGAAAAAACTAAGTGTGATGCTATAATGATAGGTAGAGGCTCACAAGGTAATCCATGGATATTTAATAGAATAAACCACTATATGAAAACAGGAGAGGTTTTACCAGAACCAACATTAGAAGAAAAAATAAGTACAGCTATAAAACATATGAACTTAGCTGTGGCAGAACATGGAGAATATGTTGCAGTAAGAGAAATGAGAAAACATATAGGATGGTATTTAAAAGGATTAAAAAATTCTGCTAAATACAGAGATCAAATTAATAAGATAACAGACTATAAAGAAGTAATATCTATGTTAGAGGAGTATGTTCAACACTCCTTGACACAAATGGGATAGTGACTTATAATATACCGCATAAATCAATATGAATAAGTATAAAATTAATAAATATAAAATATGTCAATGAAGACATATTTAAAAAATATATAGAAGGAGTTGTAGGGGTTATGGTTGAAAAACAAGAAATACTTACACAAGAAGGTTACAACAAGATAGAAGAAGAAGTTGAATACTTAAAAACAGTTAAAAGAAAAGAAGTTGCTGAAAGAATAAAAGTAGCTATTTCATTTGGAGATTTATCTGAAAATGCTGAGTATGATGAAGCTAAAAATGAGCAAGCTCAAGTAGAAGAAAGAATAGTAAAACTAGAAAACATGCTAAGAAAAGCTGTTATAATAGATGAAAGTCAAATAGATAGCGACACAGTAACAGTAGGTTGTACAGTAAAAGTTTATGACACTGATTTTGAAGAAGAAGTTGAGTATACTATAGTAGGTTCTGCAGAAGCTGATCCTTACAATGGTAAAATATCAAATGAATCACCAGTAGGTAAAGCATTCTTAGGAAGACACAAAGGTGAAGACGTAGAAGTTCAAGTTCCAAATGGTGTTGTAATATACAAAATATTAGAAATAAGTAGATAAGTTAATACTTATAAATAACATAATAAAAATTTAATAAGAAGAAACTTGGAGGAAGAAAATGAATAAAGATCAACAAAACGTGATTGATAACCAAGAAGATCTTACAGAAGTACTTAGAGTAAGAAGAGAAAAGTTAGCTAAATTACAAGAAATGGGAAGAGACCCATTTGTTCAAAGTAGATATGACAGAACTAACTATTCTATGGATATAAAAAACAACTTTGAAGAAATGGAAGGAAAAGTTGTTAAAATAGCTGGACGTATAATGAGCAAAAGACTTCAAGGTAAAGCTGGATTTATAGATATCCAAGACCAAGAAGGAAGAATACAATGTTACGTAAGAAAAGACAGAATAGGTGAAGAAGAGTACGATTTATTCAAAACTTATGATATAGGTGACATAATAGGTTTAGAAGGTGAAGTATTCAAAACTAAAAAAGAAGAAATATCAGTAAAAGCTAATGCTGTAGTTTTATTATCTAAATCACTACAAGTATTACCAGAAAAATATCATGGATTAAAAGACCAAGATATAAGATATAGACAAAGATATGTAGACTTAATAGTCAACCCAGAAGTTAAAGATGCTTTCTTAACAAGAACAAAAGCTTTAAAAGCGTTAAGATCATTCTTAGACGAAAGAGGTTTCTTAGAAGTTGAAACACCTATATTAAATACAATAGCTGGTGGAGCAAATGCTAGACCGTTTGTTACTCATCACAACACATTAGATATACCAATGTACTTAAGAATAGCAAATGAATTATATTTAAAAAGACTTATAGTAGGTGGATTTGATAAAGTATATGAAATGGGTAGAATGTTCAGAAATGAAGGTATGTCTATTAAACATAACCCAGAATATACTGCTATGGAATTATACCAAGCTTATGCTGACTATGAAGATATGATGAAAATAACAGAAGAATTAATATCTCATATGGCAGAAGTAGCTACTGGAAGCACAGTTGTAAACTACCAAGGAACTGAAATAGACTTCAAACCACCTTGGAGAAGAATGACTATGATAGAATGTGTTAAAGAATACACTGGTGTAGACTTTGATACAATAGAAACAGACGAAGAAGCTTTAGCAATAGCTAGAGAAAAAGGAATAGAAATAACTCCTGGAATGAGAAGAGGAGAAGTTATAAATGCATTCTTCGAAGAATTTGGTGAAGATAAATTAATCCAACCAACATTCATAACTCATCATCCAGTTGAAGTATCACCTCTTGCTAAGAGAAATGCTGAAGACCCAAGAAAAACTGATAGATTCGAAGCTTTCGCAAATAAATGGGAATTAGCTAATGCATTCTCAGAACTTAATGACCCAATCGACCAAAAAGGAAGATTCATGGATCAATTAAGAAAGAAAGAATTAGGTGATGATGAAGCTTGTGATATGGATGAAGATTTCATAAATGCACTAGAAGTAGGTTTACCTCCAACAGGTGGACTTGGAATAGGTATAGATAGAGTTATGATGTTACTTACTAACTCTGCATCTATAAGAGACGTAATACTATTCCCAACTATGAAACCAATAGATCAACATAAAAATCAAATAGAAGAATAATAATTCTTTAAAAAAGAGCTTATTATAAATAAATCTTTAGGATTTGTTTATATAAGCTCTTTTTATTTTGAAGTAATTGCATATTTGGATGAAATATAAATAATTAATTATTATATGTTTAATTTTCAAAATTATGAAAAAAACAATACAAAAATTAATTATTATATCTACAGTAAAATATAAAAATTGTTAATAAAAAATGTTGTTACTTAATTTACAATGACAAAATATAAAATCTACTACAAAATTATGAAAATAATAAGAGAAAAAATAAAAAAGGAAAAAACAGTTAAGGCTTAGAAAAGAATATAAAATTATTTTATACGAAAGGGGCAATGATGATGAATCAAATTATGTCATGGATATGTCTTATAAGTATATGTTTTTTAGCTTTACAAGTTATGATTTTTTTATGTGAGGATACAGTAAAAGAGTTTAATAATATTGTTTTTAATAAAAAGAATAAATCAAGAAAGCCAGTTGTTGCAACTTATACATATAATTATAAAAATAAAATAGCAAAATAAATAAAAAAGGTATTGACCTATTGTTATTTAAATGGTATAGTATTACTTGTCCTTGAGACAAGGGCAAAACGTCAATAAAACTTAAAAAAAGATGTTGACAAAGAAAAATAGCTTTGATACAATAAAGAAGCTGAAACAAGCAAAGAACTTTGAAAATTAAACAGTAGGTTAACATAAACGATTCTTAAAGAATCGATTGAAACAATAAACAAACCAAGCCAGATATTCAGATAATGATTAGTCTGAGCAGGTAAACAACTTTTATTTGAGAGTTTGATCCTGGCTCAGGATGAACGCTGGCGGCGTGCCTAACACATGCAAGTCGAGCGATCTTCTTCGGAAGAGAGCGGCGGACGGGTGAGTAACGCGTGGGT
>JALFMW010000062.1 GCA_022782605.1 Clostridium sp.
ATAATTACCGCCCATTTTATTTTGATAATAATAATTAGCTAATACTCGTGCCTTATGCATTAAGCACGTATATGTAGTACGTTTATTAATAGTACCAAATTCTTGATAATTAAGTGCTGAACACCATCCGCATTCACTTGACACTGGGCAATCAAGACATTCCTATGGACTTTGTGATTTATAAGTTACATCTAATCCAGCTATCATATCCTTTGTCTATTGGTTATATCCAATACCATCATTAACATTGCCAATAATATATGGTGATTGATTTTGACCTATTGAACTTTCCATATATCGCAAACAAGGATATAAATCACCTTTATAATCTACGGCAAGCATATTTCCATCACCGCCGCAGAAATTTTTATCTGATATATTTTTCTATTGACTTAAATCAAGATTTAATATAGAAGTACCTTTAATTCTTTCTAAATGATTATTCAGAAGATAATCAGCCACTTTTTTTAATTCATAATATAAAATTTTAGCATGTTCTGTTGTCCAGCCTTTTTCATATATGCAATTACAATAAATAAAATTATAGTCATTTTCCCACAAATTTACTAAAGCTGGAAAAACAAAATTAATATTATCTGGTGATAATGTCATTTTACTACTTAAGATTGCATCATAATATTTTCTATAATGTTTTGCAGCCTTAATTGCTAAATCATAACTACCAGTTCCATCAGGAAAAACGCGGCAAGCGTCATGTAATGTTTTATTACCATCAATAGATATTGTAAAAGATAAATGAGTCTAATGTTTTTTAATAAATTCCTATACTTTTGGAGTAAAATATAAAACTCCATTAGAACAAATAGAAACTCTAAATCGGTCAATCCATGGATGATGTAAAATAATACATTTTTCTATAAAATAATCAATAATTTTATCTATTAAATCTACTTCAAGGAAAGGCTCACCGCCGATAAATTCTAAAACTATACCAATAGCATTTTCACTTTTAACATAGCTATTAATTGATTTATCATTAGTTAATATTTCATCAATAAGTTTTTTGGCTACTTCAAAAGGCATTTTATGATGTCCTTTATTATGTTGATAACAATAAGAACAACATAAATTACAATCATCGGTTATTTGAAATGTTATATTTCGAGTAAATTTATTATTCCCTTCATAGAAATATCTATTTAAGCTATCTCCATACTCTTCATTTTCTCGGAACTTAATCATTTACACTTACCTCGGAATCAAAAAAATTTAAAGACCAATTAATTAAAGGTTCATTAATCTAGGTTTTTAAATAAGATTCTAATTGATTTTTAGCTAATGCCAATTCAATATAATAATCCTAATATTTTTCATAATACTCCTAGGAAATATTTTTATCTATTCCATGCTATGCCATAAAAGTTAATAAATCCTAATGACACTATACTTCATAAGTGAGCATTTCTATATAATTACTTTGTTCTTTTGGAATTTTTATTTTCATTATTCTAATTCACTTTCTAATATTGGCAAATTAAAAATACCTAATTTTAATTTGCTATCTTTTTTATTTAATAAATCTTCAAGTAATTTAACAATTCTATCACAAGTATCTTTATAGATTATACTAATTCCTTGATTTAAATAATATTGTAAGCAATAATTTAAAAATACAATACTGATTTCATCGCTTTTAATTAAATTAATATTATCTAATATTTGATTTAATGACACATTTTTAAAACATAAATCCATTTCAGGAAAATATAATCGAGTAATAATAATATATTGTATCATTAAAGCATAATAATGAATATCAATTAATGATTGTATACAAGAAAAATGTTCTAGCCATCCCTATAACTATCCAATATAAGTATTAACTTGTGAAATTTCATGAAAATTAAATAACTTAATTGTGTTATTGGTAAACTATGATAAAAATATTAATTTACATTCAGGTACTGTTTTACTCAATTCTTCATCTATATTTTGACACAGCTATGAAATATCTTTATTATTCTTTATATTTATTAATAGTTGTGTAAAATAAATATTATATTTAAATTCATCCATAAATTATTCCTTTAAGTATTGCTAGAACTAGAACTAGAACCAGAGCCTGTCCAAGGAGTACCGCTACCAACTGAAGAACTAGCATTTCCTGCAGTACAAGCATCTCTACAGCTGCCTGCTCCGCAACTACGACATCCAGGGTTTGATGCTGCAGTTCCATCACCTGAACAACCGTCAGAACAAGAACTATAACAATTTCCTACACATCCATTATATCCACAAGTAACTGTACAAGTGCCTTTACATCCACCATCACAATCCCCATAGCAACTACCAGAACAGCCGCTTCCGCATCCTCTACAAGAATTGGTACAACCATCGCCGCAAGTGCCAGTACAATCATTTGCACAATTTGCACGACAGGTATTTGAACATCCAGAAGTACAAGAGCCAGTACAGCTTAGGCATAAACCAGTACAACTTACTGCACAATCAGAATGGTTTTTGTTAGTCTTATCAGTAGTCATCCATGCACTAACCTGATAGTCCATATTATATATTTCATCATTTAATGCAACATTTTCTGCATCTGTTATATTAGCTTTTGAAACTAAATTATTATTAATAGCATTTAAAGGAGTGGCATTTTTATCATAATATTCTCTTTTAATAATTCCTCCTACTGTAGGATTATTAGAAAAATCATATGTTGAACTGCCATAGTTCTCTACAGAACCAGTGTATTTACGACGTAGGCATTCAGCTTTTACTTTTGCTTTTAATTTAGTTAATCTATCTATATCAACTATCGAACCTGAACCATATTGTTTATCTTCTGCCATTATTTCATCTCCTTTAATTTAGTATATAATATTTTTTCCATAATGTCAACTCCAAGCGACAGGAATAATTTTCCAAGTATCAGTTTTTGAAGTGCGATATTTTAATACTCCGGATGAAGAAGTATCAATCCATATGAGTGCGGCAGCATTAGAGCCAGGATCAGTTGAACCAATGTAAATTTGATTGGTTAAATCAAAACCAACAGTAGGGGTAATAGTTGGATTAATACTATCAGCGTATTTCTTTGTGCATACATCGTTATCTGCTGTTGGAGTATAAGATGAAGCCATTTGTATTTTGCCGCCTTCGGCCATTTGATTTACTTCATCTTTATATAGACGCTATTCTTGTTCGCCATCTATAATGCATAATGCTTGTCCACTAATAGAACCATTTTCTTTTAATGTTTTATATAAGGTTTTAGAAGGAACCTAATGTATAATTAATTCATTAAGAGAAGTATCTGAATTTATTGCCATTTACTTTTCTCCTTCCTATTTTATTTTTATTTTCTTATATAAATAAAAAATAGGACATAATAATT
>JALFMW010000112.1 GCA_022782605.1 Clostridium sp.
AGCTAATGATAAACTTAAAATATCAAATACTAACGAATATTTTACACCATATTCAATCGTAAAAAAAATGTGTGATAAAATATCAGAAGATAAATGGAATGATCCTAATTCTGAATTTTTGGAACCTTCAATGGGAAATGGGAATTTCATAGTTTATATAATTTATAACAAAATCAAACACGGATCCACATGGGAACAAGCACTTTCTCATACATGGGGTGTTGAACTTATTGAAAGTAACGTCAAAGAAACACATGATCGTGTTATCAAACTTTTACATAACATGAATATAAAGTTTGATGAAGTTAAAGCACAAGAAATAATGAATCATAATCTTGTATGCAGTAATTTTTTTGATTGGGATTTTGATAATTGGTGTCCGATAAATGAGAATAAATGTGATGCATTATTCTGAATAATAATTAAAAATGATACTTTAATTTATGCTATAAATAAATTTATTGATTATTGTTTCTGGTGATGTTTTTGTGTGTTGATAAATAATTTAAATCAAAAACTTTTGAAATGAATTAGATTACAAAGAATTTTACAGTAGAGGAATTTGAAAAGTCTTCTACTGCTGAAAAATACGGTTACAATAATAAGATACCTGAAAAATATCGTGATAATGTTGAAAGACTTGCAAAGATTCTTCAACAGATTAGAGATAATTGGGGAGAAGCAATAATTATTTCAAGCGGTTACAGATGTCCAGAATTAAATAAGAAAGTCGGTGGTGCAGGAAATTCAGATCATTTATACGCTGCAGCTGCTGATATTCATACGGTTTCTGATGGAAAAATGAATAATCATGCACTTTGGAATTCAATAATCTGTCTTAATAAACTTGGTAAATTAGGAGAATTCAGACAGTTAATCAATGAATATAATGATGATTGGATTCATATATCAGTTAATAATGATTACAACAAATACAAAAACAGATAGATTTTATATGTAAAATGATGAAAGAACAAAAATTAAAAGAAAATTAGAAAGAAAATAAAAAAGAAATTTACGAAGGAAAAGGTACTGATGGTAAATTACTTAAAAACAGAGCGTTAAATAGAGCTAAATTTGCAAAAAATGATGAATACTATACACTAATGAAAGATGTTATTCAACATGTTGAGGTATTCAAAAAAGAATGGTATAAAGATAAAATTATATATTGTCCGTTTAGTTCAGATGAAAGTAATTTTGTAAAATATTTTAAAGAGCATGGTAAAGAATTAGGTATAAAAGAGCTAATGTATACAAGCGATGATTACAAAAATCATGAAGACTTATGGATGAAAGCAGACTTGGTTATTGATAATCCACCATTTTCAATTTTTATTTCAGAAATACTTCCTTGGATGATTAAACTTTGGAATAAACAGTTAAGTATGAATAGTTTAACTTCCGCTTAGATTACTTCTGCATGGTTAACGGCAAGTAGATTAACGTCTGCACAATTAACTACAACACAACTTTAGGCTCCACAAATTATAGGGGGTTCACATAAAATAAAGCCTGCAGTAAATTTAACAGAAACATGGGTAACAAATTCACAACTTACAAATAATTCGTGCAAAACTATAGATTTGAGAGATATACCTGTTCGTTGTTCAGGTATTTTATGTAAAGAATTTTTGAATCCTGAAGGGAAAATAGTTAATGTCCCATGTACAAGTTTGTGTTTTGCATGTCCTGATGAAATGTTTGCTCCTAGAAAAATTAAGCCATTACCTGATTGGACTTATTAGCAACTTTTAGATAATAAAAAGATTGGTTTTTCTACAATGTTCAAAATATGTTCACATACAAGTAGAGATATTATATCTGATTATCCACCTCAGGAATTATATAAAGATTTCTTAGGTAAAACACTTCCTCGTTTTAAAAACATAAATTATTTTCCTAAAGATTATCATGGTTATGCTCTTTGTCCTATAACTTCAACAGAAACTTATAATGAAAAGAAAGAAGATAATGGACTTTTTACAGTTTATGGTTGGAAAAGATGTGCAATAGTAGAATGTTATAATGAAGAAGGAAAGCGAGAATTTTATAGAGTTTTAATTTATCATGAATAATATAAAAAGAAGAGAGATTAACAAATATTGGACGTCTCTCTTCTTTTCTATTTGTTTAAAATGTGTTAAAATTTGTTTCGTATTTAAAATTTATGAGATTTCTTCATAAATATAAATATTAAAATTAAATTATTCTTTAAATTATGGAAAATAGTTGTATTCACTTACCAAAATTATCTCTTAAAAACTTCTTTATAGCAATATTACTGATAATGTTTTTGTTTTTAAT
>JALFMW010000167.1 GCA_022782605.1 Clostridium sp.
GCTTTAAATGCTATAACTAAATTACGATCAAAATATCCTACAATGTCAGTACTAGTAGTAGTACCTTTTGATAATTTAAAAGAACAATGGTCTAAAGAACTTGACGAGAGAGGTTTGGGATTTAATACTGATGTAAGAGTAATGATGGGAGCATCTAAAAAGGAATGGTCTTGTGATTTACTAATTATTGATGAAGCTCATAAAATCAATAGTGAAGTTCTTAGTAATGTTCTTACAAATACTAAGTTTAAATTAATACTTGGTTTAACTGCCACTTTTGAAAGACTAGACGGAAGGCATGAAATTTTAGCTAAATATGCTCCAGTTGTAGATACTATAACTATGGAGGATGCTCTCTTTAATGGATGGGTAGCTAAATATAAAGACTATGTAGTTGTTATTGATGTCCCCGATATTGATGTTTATCAGAAATATAATAAAGAATTTAATGAACATTTTGAATTCTTTCAATGGGACTTTGACAAGGTTATGTCTATGACAGGTAAAAAGGGTTTTACTAATAGATGGCAATATTGTAAGGATACCTATCCTGATGATTATGCTATGCAAAAGGACTATTTAAAATCTGTCACATTTCATGCTATGGGTTTTATGAAAACTATGCAGTCTAGAAAGAAGTTTGTACAAAATCATCCTGAGAAAATACGGATAGCTAAAGAGATAATTAAATATAGAAGTGATAAGAAAATTGTCACTTTTAATGCCAATACAGCTATGGCAGAAGCATATAAAGAAGGATACGTTTATACTGGTAAAGAAGGTAAAAAGAAAAATAGAATAACACTAGAAGAGTTTTCTAAAATGCCAAGCGGAGTATTAAATAGCTGTAAGATGGCAATTGAAGGCTTGGATGTACCTGATTTATCAGTAGGTATACAAACTGGTATAGATAGTAGTAAAACTAAAGCTGTACAGTCTCTTGGAAGAGTAGTACGATTAGCAAAGGGTAAACTAGGTGCTGAATTTTTTACATTAGTGATTAATGATACTGTAGAAACTAAATGGATGCAAAATGCCAAGAAAGATTCTAAGATTGAAATTATTGATGTGGAGAATTTAATGCATGTCCTTAAAGGCGAACCATATGAGCTTTATAAAAGAAAGATTAAGAATTTTACATTTAGGTTTTAAGACATTAGAAATGGAAATGTATTATACAAAGCGAGAGTATAATCAAATGAAAAATGCTCTCACTAATGAGAATAAGCGTTTAAAGAAGCAGATTGAAAAGCTTCAGAAGAAAGTAAAGGAATTAGAATATACTAAAGAGGTAGTATTTGAACCAGATTTTGAAATGAATCCAGTAGTAGAAGAGACTACTGAATAGATAAGTCTATAATATTCACGTAACTAGACTCTAAAGCTATAACAAGTATTATAAGTCTAGTGTTAACTATCTAAATATGTTAATTATACGTGAAGAATTTAGAACTTAAACAGCAACTTGTATTTTGTGAAAAATATAAAATTGATGCAAATCAATTATTGTTGCTAGAAATTATTCTCATCGCTCAAGAGGGTGACGATGCAGAACTTGTCCAGCTTTATTTTCAATCAGAGGCAAAGGGAAGCCTATTGGAACAATTAATTAGATTACAAGAAGTAGGAGTAATATTAAAGTCTTATAAGTTACCTAAGAAAGGTGAACGATTAGATTTATTTAGTATTCCTATTAATAGAAATCTTGTAAAAGACTTTTATAAGTGTTCTTTTGAATTAGGTAAAGAACTATTTGAAGAATATCCTCAATTTGGTTTTATCAATGGGAATCCAGTAGGTATACGTAGTGTTTCTAAGAAGTTTGATAGTCTAGAAGACTTTTATCGCTTCTATGGAAAGACTATTAGGTGGAAACAGGAAACTCATGACCATATTATGGAATTAGTTAAATGGGCTCGAGAGAATAACATTCTCTGTGTAAGTCTGTGTAATTTTGTAATAGATCATAGATGGGATGAATTAGAAGCACTCCGTAATGGAGATTTAGCTAATACTAATTTTGATGCTATTAAGGTTGTATAATTAAATATTATGGCAGAGAAAATTAGTGGTTTAGAGGAATTCTTTCAATTAGTTAAAGAAGGAAGAGAAGGACACAATATAGGACTTAGTACAGGTTCACCTAAGTTAGATTTATATACTGATGGAGTTCTTCCAGGTACCTCTTATTTAATAGGAGGTGCTTCAGGTAGTGGTAAATCTACCTGGGCACTCTGGACTTATGTATATCAACCATTAATACATTATTTAAATGGGGATAGTCCAGAAAGAGATCCTAGATGGTTATTATTCTCACTAGAGATGACTCGTAGTCAAGTATATGCTAAATTAGTTAGTATGTATATATTTGACAATTATGGGGTTGAATTGCGATTTAAGCAGATATTCTCTAGAGGAAAGGACTGCGTATTGTCTGATGAAGAATATGAACTCTTAGTTAAGAGTGCTGACTTTATTAAAATTCTTGATGAAAGATTATCTTTTTATGAAGGTAGTCTTACAGAAGCAATCTATTTAAAGGAAGTAAATGAGGAATTATTAAAATGGGGTAAATTTGAGAATGGTAAATACATTCCAAATAATCCTAACATGTTTCTAGGTATTATGATTGACCATATGACTTTGGTAAAGGCAAGTGGTAATCGAACTAAGAAAGATGAAATTGATGCAATTTCTAGAGATTCTGTTCAAATCAGAAATAATACTAAAATTGTGTCTCCTATAATGATTTCTCAGTTTAATAGAAATGCCAATGGTCAAGAGAGAATGAAACAAGGCCTACAAGACCCGTCTATGGAAGACTATAAAGACAGTGGTGCCCTGCTCGAAGACAGCCAAGTAGCTATAGGTTTATTTAGTCCACATAAATATAAATTATCTACTTATAAGA
>JALFMW010000215.1 GCA_022782605.1 Clostridium sp.
ACAAACTAACGTTAGCAACTGTAACTTTACAATTCAAGCTTTTCATAATTAAAACATATTAAATTAATGAATAAACAGCATAAGCTGTAGCATGAATCCTTTCCATGCCAAAACTTGTTTCTTTTCTTGTTGTTGAAATTGTCTCTTTCTTGATGTCAAAATCTTGAGTTTGATGACGGGGGATTTCGATACGTACATTAATAGGTGGGGGTCTAACTACATACCCTCCCCCTCACATTTATTTAATATTATTATTACTATTATTTTTCACTTTATTATCTTTATATTAATCAGTATATAATTTATAATATCGACTAGTTCTTTTATTTTGATTATCTTTATCATTATAAATATAACTATAATTAGTATTATCTCTTTTATTATCTCACATTTGTTTAATATAATTTCTATTGTTATTATGAGTTTATTATTTGTCATTATAAGTATTAGAAGTTCTAGTCGAATCTTGAAGTATTAGATGTCTATTAATCCCGCCCGTAGAAGGGCTTATGAATATAATATTTATAACTATTATTAGTTTTATTAGTTTAAACTTTATGAGCATAAAAAAGGCTAGCAGTATCACTACTACTAGCCTCCAGGGTTTCTATAATATATACAATATTTATGTGAGTAGGGTCATTATAATTATACTTATTATTTATATAATTAGTATTAGTTTCTTTATGACATAATTAGTCTTTAGACTATTATCAGAAACCCTATATTTCGCTTCCTCAAATAGTTTCAAGACTTTCTGATAATTAATAAAATTAACTATCTTTACGAATAGTCTCTGCAAGCCTTGTCCACTAAGACCAGAAACCCCGAGCACATGAGACGAATCTCCTTAATCTCAAAGAATCTTAGCAGTGTCGCCCTACACCTTATATTACTAGCACCTTCGGCTCTTGCGCCTGCAATCTAACTAGTAACTCCAGCTTCACCAAGTCTCAGAACATTTCCTTATTTAGTACTCTGTTATTACCATCAAGATAATTATCGTTATAATTAGAGCTTGAAGCCTACCTTGCGGCATGAGTTAAACCACTCGATGCAATAATACTAATTTATATTTATATATGCAAGCTTTTAAAACTATTTAATATAATTATCAAACTAAATACTAATAATAATACTAATTTTGCAGATGTATATACTAATTTAAATCATAATAATATGAATAGTAAATTTATTAAAAACATTAATGTTGCATTTGTGGATATACCTGCTTATGCCACTAGAGATTCAAAAGAAACTAATGGTTTTAAATTTGATAATGCTTTTGTTCAAGCTATAAATGCTTGTGGAGCTAAATATATAAAACTTATTAGTTCTAGTAAATATTCAGAAGATGAATATAATACTTTACTTAGTGCTGCAAAATTTGATTTTGATGTAGAAGATGTTGATATTGAAACATTTACTGACAAACAAACTCAGAATTATGCTAGACCTGAGAATATAAAGAAAATGATAAATAGATATAAAGATAAACTTAAAATAGGAAATAAAGGTTGTATTGTTGTATCTAATGCTTCTCTTTGTTATAGAGCTGGATTTATGGCTCATTGTTTTACTTATAAAAAAGATGATTTCATAAATCATTACTTACATTTGAATTGTTAAAATTAAATAATATTATATTGAAATTTATTTGTTATCAATATAATTATCTATATTTGCAGCATGAGCACTAGCACCTACATTATTAGTATGAGGAGCATTAGTGTTTTGAAAATATTAAATAACTTAAAAGATAATAGTATTAATCTAGTTATTAATTTTAAATATTGAATTATGGTAAGTTTAAAAGTAAATTATCAAGGTAAGAATTATGTACTTAACCTTCCTACTATGTTTAATGAAGTAAACATGGATTATCTTAAAAGTCTTGTTGCTAATGTAGAAGTTGCTCCTTATTATAGTCTTGTGGCTGTATTATTTAAAGAGCGTCCTACAGCAATTATTAGTACTTTGAAACAAAATAAAGCAAGTAGTGTTCAAGGTGTTTCAGTTATGATTAAACAAGGTAACAATAAAGATTCAGAATTTATTAATAATATAAAAACTGGAACTTTACTTAATGTTTCAGGTAGTGATTTAGCTTTAGGCTATCATGTAGCTCCTAAATATAATAGTCTTAGTGCTACATTTTTAGCTAAACTTGCTATTAGTAATAAAAGTCTTTATAATGATTGTATGTCTATAGACAAACCTACTTATTTTGTTGAATTTAAAATTATTCCTAATACTGCTATTCATGCTGCTATTAGTAATGATAGTAAACCTGTAATAGATTATTACTTTAGAGAAGAAGTAGAAAGTAATTAAGACTAATTCATCAACCTCTCTACGGGGAGGCTATAATGACTAATCAGTGCGGAGATGAAGCCGTTGGAACAACGGCTGAAGCTCCAAACGGTAATACTTATAAAATTAAAATTATGATTAAACCTGATGGTACAGAAATAAGAAAGTTTCCTAATGGTTATGATGTTAGAGTTGTAAGAAAACAAGATATTCTTGATTGTATAGATGAAAATATTATTGATAAAGAAATAGCTTTAGAACTTATAACTCAATGTGAAATAGATGCTTGTCAATATATTAATGAAGGTAAATGGACTGGTCTTCCTTACATAGGTTCTGTTAGATTAAATGATGGAGGAAAGATTTTAAGAGAAAATAAAGAATTACTTAATGAAGCTAAAGAAAAATTAGATGATGATAAATATATATTATTTAAGAAGTCTTTAGTTATTGAAGGTAAAACTAAAATTAAAAAGTCTAGATATTTTAATTATATTGTTAGTATTTATGCTAATCATAATCGAAAGGTTTATAAAGAACTTGTAGCTAATAATGGTGAAAACTTTGCTAAAGTTATATTATTTAGTCTTGCTAATATGAAAGTAGTTGGTGATAATACTTAATATTAATGATATGATTAATGATAAACTAATTATAGATAAATTAATTACCATAGATGATAATGGTATGCCTGCTGCTCCTAATATTAGACAACTATTAGATGCTGATGTTAGGAAACTATATGAAAGAGATAAAACTAAAGATAAATCTAAATACATTAAAGATTGTATTATAATTTATTATTTAGGTGACCCTAAATCTCCTGCTAAACAAGCTGGTCTTAGTGATAGAGAAGCTCTAAAAATGGCTTGTGAACAAGCTGGAGTTAAAGTCGAAGCTCCTGATATGTTAGTACTTAAAATAATAAAAAAGTATTATGAACAAAATATAACTGAAGCTGGAAGAGTTGTTGAGAATATTCTTAAAGGTCTTCATAATATTAATGTTGCTATTACTACTATGAATGATATTCTTAATACAAAGCTATCTAAAAAAGAA
>JALFMW010000276.1 GCA_022782605.1 Clostridium sp.
GGTTAGGGTAAACCTGAATTTGTTTATTTTTATCCTGCTTATTTAAATAGAAATGGTTGTTATTCTAAAGATGGAATCAGTGATGTAACTAAAGCTATTCTTGAAGTTTTAATTAATAGATATAATGTTAAGTATAATACTTCAAACACATCATTGATTACTAAAACTATTGCGGAGCATCCTATTACTCCTCAAGAAGCTATTATGAAGACTCAAGGTAATTTATTCCCAGTATAGCAACTTAATGAGAGAATTAATCAAATAGATAGTAACCCTAATGAATTTGATGATGTGTATGTAGGAACTTTAATACAATTAAAGAATGGTAAAGTAGAATTTAAACCTACATTAGATCCTCCTATTAGAGAATTTCCAACAGAAGATAATAAAGAAAAAGGTGCTATAGAAATATTTTCTCTACCAGAAATAGATAGAGAAGGAAATGTTTATAGAGATAGATATATAATGGGTCATGACCCTGTAGATGATGATCAATCAAACACTATGTCTTTAACATCTACTTTTGTATTTGACTTATTCACAGATAAAATAGTGGCTGAATATACTGGAAGACAGCCTTATGCAGATGATAATTTTGAAATAGTTAGAAAACTATGTTTATTTTATAATGCAAAATGTTTATATGAAGCACATCCCTATAGTCAAAAAGTAAATACCCCTAATGGTATTAAATTATGGGAGGATATTAAAGTAGGTGATACTCTTTTTTCCCCAACTAAAGGAGAAGTTACTGTAATAGATATTCCTGTAAATAAGGAAATGCCTATTTATAAGATAACTTTAGAAGATGGTAGAACTATAGATGCTAGTGATAACCATAAATGGGTAGTTTATAAAGAAAATTCAGAAGTTACTACAGAAATAACTACTGAATAGATGATGAAAGAAGGGTTAACTAAATAGGGTAAATATAAGTTTTTTATTCCTGAACATACTGGAGTGAACTATAAAAGTAAAATATTACCTATAGATCCGTATGTAATGGGATTAATATTAACTAAAGGATTAATATTAGAGAAAGATTTATATGAAAATAAAATACAAATAAATTTATCTTTAGATGATATTAAAGATATTAAGTTGAGGATTCCTTACGATATAACTATTAGAGATCATAAATGCTACTTTAATATAAAAGACCTTAATGTTAGCCTTAGAGAATATTTTAATAATAATCTCTTCTCCTCCCCCTTTATCAGCCCTCTTTATCTTTATAGTGATACTGAACAAAGATTAGCATTACTAAGAGGATTAATGGACGGTAATGGTAACCCCGATATTAAAGGGCCTACACTATTTCTTACAGAATATAAGGAATTATATGAAAATATATTGTCATTAGCTAGAAGTCTTGGAATAAAATGCTCTGGTAAAGTAACTAAATCAGGTAAATATAAAATACTATTATACCCAGTTTGCAGAATATTTAAATTAAGAAATAAAGCACAAACTTAGTATAAATATTCAACTCATTCTAAAAATAAAAATGCTTTAATTGTTTTAAAAACTGCAATAAAGAGTATTGAATATTCTCATAAAGAATGGGGTAAATGTGTTACTGTTGATTCTAAAGATGGTTTATATTTAATAGGAGATTATGTAGTAACTCATAACTGTAATAAAAAAGGTATATTTGCTTACTTTAGTAAAATGAATTGTTTATATTTACTGGCAGAAACTCCTCAATATCTTAAAGACTAGTAGATTATTAAGGAAATAGGTTACGGTAATAAATCTAGAGGTGTAAATGCCACACATAGTATTAATAATTATGCAGATCAACTAACAAGAGAATGGTTAATAAAACCTGTAGTTATACCAAGTAAAGATGAAGAGGAAGAAGTATCCATACCTAATTTAATGTTTATTAAAAATAGAGCATTCTTACAAGAATTAGCTAGTTATAATCCTAATGGTAACTATGATAGAATTAGAGCTTTTGGTATGGTAATGCTTTATAGACAAGAGAAAATTATCTTATACTAGGGAGATATGAATAGAGTAGTAGAGGATAATAATATTAATAATCCTGCAAATGATGATTTCTTTACTATTAACTATGATAATAGGTTTTAAACAGTAAATTTAGTATGAATTTATAGTAACATTAAGTAATAATTTTATTTACTTGGTGTTACTATTTTTTTATGTTAATTTTGTATAAAAATAATGATATAATAATATGAATAATATATAGTTTCCAGCACAGCAATTATCTATGTCTAAGAAGGGAAAGAGTTGGAGAAAACAATGTGTAGATTTTGCAGACTCTAAATTAAAATATAATTATTCTTCTATTAGAAATAGTGTGCTTCATTAGAAAATAAATTATGACTTGCTTGCAGGTAAAATTCATATGGATGACCTATAGTTACTATGTAACCCAGATGGTATTAAAGCTGGTTTTATACCAGATAAAATTTAGCATTATCCTATTATGAATTCAAAACTTAATGTCTTACGGGGTGAAGAATCAAAAAGAATATTTGATTATAAAGTTATTGTAACTAATCCTAATTCTATATCTGAGATAGAAAATAATAAAAAAGAAGCTCTGTTTGAAGATTTTAAACAACTTATTTAGAATACTGCTTAGAGTTAGGAAGAATTTAATGCTGGGTTAGATAAACTTGTTGATTTCTATACTTATGAGTGGTAGGATATTAGAGAAGTAGTTGGTAATTGTATTCTCAATCATTATGTTAAGGAACTTAATATACCATTAATGTTTAATTATGGTATAATGGATGCAATGACTATTGGTGAAGAAATTTATCAATGTGATATAGTTGGTGGTGAGCCTACCATAGAAAAACTTAATCCTTTAAAGGTAAGGATATTTAGATCTGGTTATTCTAATAAGGTAGAAGATGCAGATATGATTATATTAGAGGATTATTGGTCTCCCGGTAAAGTTATTGATTATTATTATGATAGTTTATCTAAAGCAGATATGGCATATTTAGAGAACAGTGCTAATCAATTTAGTTAGGGAGCTATTGATAGTATGGGTAATGTGGATGAGAGATATGGATTTATTAATACTAATATGTTATCAGAAGAAGTAGATAGTACTGTATTCTTTGATCCTTTAGGTGAATATTCAAGTGGTATAACTAATGAACTAGTACCATTTGATTTAAATGGTAATGTTAGAGTTATAAGAGTTTATTGGAAATCAAGAAGAAGAATAAAGAAGATAAAATATTATAATAAAGAAACAGGTGAAGAAGAATTTACATTTATGCCTGAATCATATATTACTAATCAATACGCTGGAGAAGAGGAAGAATCATTTTGGGTAAACGAAGCGTGGGAAGGAACTAAAATTGGAGACTCTATTTATGTTAATATGAGACCTAGAGTTATTCAATATAATAGATTAAGCAATCCTTCAAGATGTCACTTTGGTATAATAGGATCTATATATAATCTTAATGATAGCAAACCTTTTTCTTTAGTGGATATGATGAAACCTTATAGCTATCTTTATGATGTTGTACATGATAGATTAAATAAAATGATGGCTAGAAACTGGGGTAAAATGACTAGATTGGATTTAGCTAAAAAACCTAATTCATGGAAAATGGATAAATGGTTATATTATGCCAAAACTATGGGATTGTTTGTAGAGGATTCCTTCAATGAAGGTAATTATGGAGCATCAACTAATAAACTTGCTGGTGCATTAAATAGTAATACTTAGGGTGTAATCGATGCAGACTTTGGTAATAATATTTAGCAATATATTAATTTATTAGAGTTTATAAAACTTGAGATGGCTGATGTTGCCGGCATTTCAAAACAAAGAGAAGGTGAAATTTCAAATAGAGAAACTGTAGGAGGTGTTGAAAGAGCAACACTTCAATCTTCTCATATTACTGAATGGGTATTTACTATACATGATGATATTAAGAAAAGAGTACTTGAAGCATTTATAGAAACAACTAAAATTGCTTTAAGAGGAAGAACTAAGAAATTCCAATATATACTACCTGATTATTCAACTAAAATATTAGAAGTTGATGGTGAAGAATTTGCAGAGTGCGATTATGGATTAGTAGTTGATAATAGTAATGGTTCACAAGAATTAAGTTAGAAAATAGAAACATTAGCTCAAGCTGCTCTTCAAAATCAAACCCTTTCCTTCTCTACTATTATGAAGTTATTTATGAGTGCATCTATAGCTGAAAAACAAAGATTTGTTGAAACTGATGAAAAGAGAATCCGTGAAGAAGCTCAACAACAACAATAGCAGTAGATGCAATAGCAACAACAATTGGCTTAGCAACAATTATAGCAACAACAAGAAGCTGTTAAGAAACAGGATGAAATGAATCAAAGAGATAATGAAACTAAAATTACAGTTGCTGAAATTAACTCTCAAGCTGAAATGGCTATTTTATAGCTTAAAAATCATATGACTGAAGCAGATAAACTTGAAGAGCAGATGTCTCCAGAAGAACTTTAGTTAGCTAAAGATAAATTAATCCAAGAAATGGAGATAGTTGATAAACAGTTAGATCTTAGTAGAGAAAAGATGAGAGCAGAAGAAAAGAGACATCAAGAAGATATGGCTCTCAAACGTCAAATAAATGATGCTTCTATTGCTAGTAAAGAGCGAATTAATGCTAAAAATCTTGCTAATAAACGAAATAATAATTAATAATGAGAAAATTAATACTATTAATATTTTTAATATTCCTAACTATAGGATGCAGAACTACTAAATATGTAGAAGTACCTGTTGAAAAAATACATACTGAATATATAGATAAATTAAAATTAGACAGTATATTCATTCATGATAGTATGTATAATCATGATAGTGTATATATATTTCAAAAAGGAGATACTGTATTTAAATATAAAGAAAAGGTATAGTATAAATATTTAATTTAGACTAAATATACAGATACTTCAAAAACTATTGAAAAAACTGATACTATAATTAAAACTATTCCTATTTATAAAGATAAATTAGTAAATCATCTTAAATGGTGGCAAAAGTCTTTAATGTATATAGGAGTTTTAGTAGTAATTATATTACTTAGTATTATAGGATTTAAACTATATAAATTAGTAAGAAAATGAATACAGAAATAATAGTACTTGTAATATCAAATATAGTAGCTCCTATAGTAACAGGTATAGTAACATTTCTTTAGACTAAAAAGAAATACTATACAGAAGTAAATACTACTATGATTGATAATATGAAAGAATCTTTAGAGTTTTATAAAACTTTAAGTGATGATAATAAAGATAGACTAAATGAAATGATTGAAAAGAATAGTTATTTAGAGAAAGAATTATCGGAATTAAAATCTCAAATGCTTACTTTAACAATGAATATTTGTTTAGATTTAACTTGTAAAAGGAGAATAGTAGAAACTGCTAAAAGTAACAATAAAGAGTTAAGCAAATAGAAAGAACAAAAATGATACTTATAAAAATTATCTTAGAATCATTATTAGATTCTTATAATAAAGGTAAATGTAAAGAATTATCAGAAAAGGAAGAAAATGAGCTACTTGAAACCTTGATTAAGTTTAAAGATAAATTTGAATATAAATAGGATGAAACTTTATCTACTGAAGAAGCTTCCATATATTTAAATATTACTAGATAGACTTTACATAATTATGTGAAACAAGGAAAACTACATCCTAAGAAATAGTTAGGTGGAACATTGTAGTTTTATAAAAGAGAACTTGATAATCTAATTAAATAGTGATTACATGTATGTTAATATAAAGAGGCTGACTATCAATAAGATAGTTGGCCTTTTTACATTTATTGAATTATGCCTTAATAATAGTAATTTTGTATTGTAAGCTTACAATATTTATTAATTTTTAATAGTTAAAATTATGGCAGATTCTAAGGTTTTTATGGTTCCTGAAGGTATTTCAGGAGGTCAGAGTCAAGTAGATCCTAATTTACTTTTATCTATGATGAATGGTAATAATGGTTTTGGAGGTAACGGTAATTGGCTTTGGGTATTATTCTTATTCTTTCTTTATGGATGGAATAGAAACGGAATGTTCGGAAATGGAGGAGAAGTTGGAGGTTCTACAGAAAGAGAACTTCTTATGTAGGCTATTAACGGGAATGCTAACTCTTTAGGTTCTCTTGCTAGTACTCTTAATTGTGATATTAATTCTGTAAGAAATGCTATTAATGCTGTTCAATCAAGTATACAATCTGTAGGTAATCAGGTTGGTATGAGTGCACAGCAAGTAATTAATTCAGTACAGAGTGGTAATGCTTCATTAGCTTCTCAACTTGCACAATGTTGCTGTGACAATAAGATGGCTATATGTCAATAGACTAATACTTTAACTAATAATATAAGTAATTTGGCTAATAGTATGACTCAAGGATTTGCAGCTACTTCATATGAAACAGCATAGCAAACTAATCAATTACAAAATAGTCTTCAGAATTAGACTTAGACTATAATTGATAAGCTTTCAAGTATGGAAGCTAATGCACAATAGGATAAGATTAATTCTCTTACTGCACAGCTTACTGCCGCTAATAGTAGAGCCGAAAGAGCAGCTGAATTAGCACCTATATATCAACAGTTAAATGCTATTCATGCAGCTCAACCAGCTACTGCTACTGTTACTTATCCTAATTTAATAGGTGTTCCTATTAATTAGGCATTAGGACAGGTTCAATATAATTATGGTTTTTGGGGTTGAATAAATATTAATATTATGGATAGAATTATTGGTAATCGTGGAGGAGTTCCCTATGTAATAGCTAAACAAGCTAGTGCAGGAAGTACTACTACTAATGCAGTATATACTCTTCCTAATCATGTGTTTAGGTTTTTAGGTCCAGCAGGATTAATGGTTATTAGTATTGATACTGCAAGTGCGGCTACTGTTACAGGAATTACATTAAGTTCTAATGATAATCAGTTAACTTTAACTACTAATGTAGGAGCAGAAATAACTACATTACCAGCTGGTGATCATTTAGTATCTTTTAATAAGGTAGCTAACACTATTAAATTATTTATTTAATATTTAAAATTTAAAGTTATGATAGTTATAGAATTAAATGAAGATAAGTTTGGAAGAGCTATGAAGAATATAACTTGCATAGAAGATAAACTCCAAGAATTAAAAGAAGTATTCGAAGACGAAGCTATGGACTACCGTAGGCAGGATTTTCCTTATGAAGAAGATTACAAACCTTATTCATATAAAAGAGAAAAACGTCAGAGAGAATATCCAAAGGAATATAGTAGATATATGTAATATTAATTGGTTGGGAAGAAAATCCTTTCTTCCCTTCCACTTTTCCTCTCCACCACTATGAACAGAAATAGTTTAGACAGTTATGATGTTCGTCCTAAAGAAATGATTAACTATCTTAGATATTATGGATGGCATTTTAATAAGAAGATGCTAGATTTTGCCACCTCTTTAATGTATAAAGATGGTAAACCTATTAATCCAATATCTAAAGAAAGAGTGGACGACTTATTAAAATAGTATAACATTACATTAAAACATAATATATTGTATGATTATGTTTATGTAGCTAATATGTGCAAAGCTGATTTTTATAATTCAAGCATTGTTGATGAAAACCATTTTGTACATTATATTAAGGATGTTATAGATGATGAAGATGCATATGACGGTATAGTATTTAATAGATTTTATGCCGATATGTGTAAGAAGGGTATTCCTATAGATTGGGCAGAAATGTTATGATTATTTATAAATTAATGATTAATAAATACAGCTGGACAGTAACTATATTATATAAATGTTATCATCATGATTTACCACAAATCAAAGATCATTTATCTTCTATAGGCTGTTCAGCTGTACTCATTTAGTAGGCTACCGACATATTAACAGAAAGTAAATTTAATACAGGATTAACTTATTCAAGATTTTTATCAAGAAATTCAGTAATGGTATTAAATGAAACTACAAATACAGAAGAAATGATTAATAGTATTACACATGAATGTTACCATTTAGTATAGCATATAAATAAGTATTTACATATAGATAATGAAGAAGAATTAGCTACTTTAGCAGGTAATTTATGTATGAATATGTACATACTTTTAGGCAGTAAATAAATTTTTTATTTATATACTATATAATAGTTCATTTAATAATTTAAAAGTTCCTTAAATTATTTTTATTTTTGCAAAAAATTTAATATAAAGTAGATTATGGGAGATATATTAGACATGGATAATATCCTTACTGAGGATCAAGCTGTAAGCTTATTTGCAGATGAGGATACTAACGAGACACAGGAGTCTTCTAATCCTGAAGAAAATAAAGAAGAAAAACAAGATGATGAAAATAAAACTACTGAGGTAAATCCAGATGAACTTTTTGAAGACTCATCAAAGGAGTAGCCAGAGAGCGTAGGTAGTGAAGAAGAATCGAGGAATGAGGAAGATACTAACTCTGAAGAGGAGCAAGAATCTCCCAAAAATACCTACTCTATCTTAACTGGCTACCTTAAAGATGAGGGTATCTTCCCCGACCTTGATGAAGATGAAATAGCAAAAGTAAAAACTCCTGAAGCATTAAGGGATATTATTGAAAAAAAGATTCAATCAGAACTTAATGAAGTTCAAAAGAGAGTTAATGAAGCACTTAATTCTGGTGTTGAGCCTAATATTATTACTCAATATGAAAATACTTTAGGTTACTTAAACAATATTACAGAAGAAATGCTTAACGATGAGGGGGAAGAAGGTGTTACTATTAGACGTAAACTTCTTCAATAGGACTTTATGAATAGAGGTTATTCTGCTGAAAGAGCTATTAAAATGACTGAAAAGTTATTTGCATCAGGTGATGATATTGAGGAAGCAACTCAAGCTCTTGAAGGTAATAAAGAATACTTTGGTAAAAAGTATAATGAAATTCTTGATAATGCTAAAAAGGAAAATGAACAAGCTAAAAAAGATTTAAAGAAACAAGAAGAAGCATTAAAGAAGGATATACTTTCTAGTGATAAAGTATTTGGTAGTATAGAATTAGATAAGAGTACTAGACAAAAAGTTTATGACAATGTAACAAAACCTGTATATAAAGATCCTGAAACAGGTAATTATTATACAGCTATTCAAAAGTATAAAAAAGATAATGAAAATGAATTCATTAAGAATGTAGGCCTTTTATATACTTTAACCAATGGATTTAAAAACATTGATAGTTTAATTAAACCTCAGACTAAGAAGGAAGTTAAATCCAGATTAAAAGAATTGGAACACACTCTTAATAATACAGCTAGAAATTCTAATGGTACTTTATAGTATGTAGGCAGTGGTTCAAGTAAATCTAAAGGATCTATATTTGATAATGGATTCACTATAGATATTGGTAATGGATTTTAATGTTTAAATTTAATTAATATGGCTGGAAAGCTTGGTAGATTTTAGACGATGCAATTTACTGGTTGGAAGGGTTGACTCACAAGTTAGGCCCTTGTAAAATTGAGCAAAATCGGTGAAGACTTCCAAATAAATAAGTTAATACCGAGGTAATTTAATTGGCAATACAATTAAACACTGTAACGCGTAGAAGATGAACCTATGAAAAATGGATTTATTTATATAATTAAAAATACTATAAATAGCAAAGTTTATATTGGATAGACAAAAGTAAATATAGATACTAGATGGAAAGAGCATTTAAGACATGCACAATATGGAGACCAAGTTATTAATAGAGCTATGAAAAAGTATGGAGTAAATAAATTCTATATAGAGACTCTAGAAATATGTAATGTAGACATTATAGATGAAAGAGAAATTTATTATATAGATTTATACGACTCTACAGATAAATCCAAAGGATATAATGTAAGCATAGGAGGTAATACACCTAGATTTAAAAGAAAGGTTTTGAATATAGCTGAGCTAGTAGATTTATATGTTAATAAGCAGTTTACATTACAACAAATTGCTGATAAATATGATGTAACTAGATACATAATATGTACAGAACTTAAAAATGCAGGTGTAACTATTAGAAAAAGAAGCGAATCTAATTCTAAATTTAATAAGATTCCAAAAGAACTTATTATTGATTCAATAAATAAAACTAATAGTCTTCATAAAGCAGCTAAATATATTAATGTTAAATATTCAACATTTAGAAATGCGTGCTTATATTATGGAATAGAATATAATTCTTCCAAGAGTGCTCAACAATAATATCAATTATTAGTCACTTAGATATTATTGAAAATGTACGCTGAGCTTACACAATGGTAAAGTGTAAGAACTATGGGATAAAAAGCCTATAGGGTAACAGAATGTTAACTAAAGATAACCAACTTGCATCAATTTATTAGAGAGCACCTCAATTAGTGTCAGAGTTTATGGTACAATTGTTAGCACTTAATCGTGGTAAGTCCCTTGAAAGTGAGTTAGCAAAATATCCTACTAAACAATTTGATACTGATGATGAATTCTCATGGCAAATAATTGGTTCATCTAGACGTAATATTCCTCTGGTTGAAGCAAGAAAAATAGATGGTAATCCTGTTGAAGCAGGTGGTGAAAATGTAGGTATTGGTACCGAACCTTTCTACCTTGTATTTAACGAAGATTGGTTTGCTGATGGTGAAGTGCTTTTTGGTAATTTAAATGAAGTTTATCCAATGCGAGTTCTTGGAGATCCAAGAGTTGAGGGAACCCAGTACGTTTACAAAGTGGAGCTTATGGGAGGAATTACTGATGGTATTCCTGCTGAACGTTTGTTAGCAGGTGAACGTTTCTCACATGAGTATGCTCCCGTAGAGAGAGAGCTTAGTAGAAAAGTGGGAGATAGCCTAATCTTATGTCTCCTTGCAGCGTAAGTTGCAATAAAAAATTGGGCAAAAACGGTGGAATAAATAATACCGTGCTAACTTATTCCTAATTAGAATAAGTAGTGTAGAGAGTAGAACATGAGGATAAGATAATTATTTAAAACATGAAAGGATATATTTATAAGATTACCAATAAGGTAAATGGGAAGTCCTATATAGGACAAACACGATATACTGTAGAATTTAGATGGAGATAGCATTAGCATAAAAAAGATAAAAGTTATTTTCATAATGCTATTCATAAATATGGAGTAGAAAATTTTATAGTAGAAACTATTGAAGAATGTAATGTAGAAGATCTTAATAGTAAAGAAATCTTTTATATAGCAAAGTATAACACATTTAATGATGGTTATAACTTAACTATAGGAGGAGATGGAAATAGAAGATTATTGTTAGATGGTAAGTATGATGAAATTAAATCTTTATACCTTTCAGGGTTTAGTAGTAACAAAATAGCTACTTTATATAAAGTAGATAAAGCTTCTATAATAAAAATACTTAAAGGTCTTGGAGTAAAAATAAGAAGTAATAAACTTAATATTAATGCTCAAGAATTACAAGAATTAATTAATGATTATCAAAACGGATATTCTTTAAAAGAACTTGCTAAAAGATATGATTGTTCAAGTGTAGGATTAAAAGAATTTTTAATTAAAAAAGGAGTAAATTTAAGAATTAAGTATAATATACTTAAAGACGAAAAAGCTCAACAATCATTAATTAATGATTATTTAGATGGTGTATTAAAGTTATCAGAAATACAATCTAAATATCATTGTAGTTATGCTACATTTACAAAAATCCTTTCAATAAATGGTATTGATAAAAAAGGAAAAGGTACTCATTTTAAATTAAATTCAGATTAGTGTTTAAAATTAATTAAAGAATTTAATGAAGGTAAATCAATTAAAGACTTAGCTAAAAAATTTAAAGTAAATAGAAGTACAATTTATTCTTTATTTAAAAGATACCATATTAATTATTTGACAGTATAATTGTTCCAAGAGTGTCCAATCCCTATTATAGTATTATATATAAAGGGATAAAATGTACTCCAAAATTCCTTATATTAAAGCAAATATAAGGTTACTAAGATAAAGAACTTAGTATAATATTTAGGTAAGATTCTCTGCTCCTATTACTGTTCGTAATGAATGGACTACCCTTCGTAAACAATATAAAGTTCCCGGCTCTAGTATGCTTAATAAGAAACTTGCTTGTGGTGTTCCTGTTGTTAAAGACGGTAAGAAAGATGTTAAAACAATGTGGATGCCTTGGGTAGAATGGCAGTTTGAACAAGAGTGGTCTGATGAAAAGAACTCTGCATTAATGTTTAGTTCTTCAAACCGCACTCAAAATGGTGAGTATCTTAATATTGGTAAGAGCGGTGAAGTGATAGACATACTTGTCACTATGTAGTTAATAGCTGCATAATTAACACCTTAAAAATAGAAAATGGGCAAAATCGGTGAAGCCATTAGGTAATACCGAGCTAACTTACTTTTAACAGAAGTAAGTAGTGTAGAGAGTAGAATGTGAAAATATGTATTTATTAAAATGAATGGATTTATATACAAGATTACCAATCGGGTAAATAATAAAATGTATATAGGACAAACAAGATTCACTGTTGAACATAGATTTAAATAGCATATAAAAAATTTTAATATCGAACATAGAAGTTAGCCATTATATAATGCTTTTGCAAAATATGGTATTGAAAATTTTGAAGTATCGATATTAGAAGAATGTCCTATAGAAAAATTAAATGAAAGAGAAATATTTTGGATAGCAAAATACAATACTTTCAAAAATGGCTATAATGCTACATTGGGTGGTAAAGGTGGTTGTAAATATTTTTGGACAGATTCTCAATATGATGAAATTCGATCCATGTATTTAAGCGGTTTTACTTCACAAAAAATAGCTGAACAGTTTAATTGTTCTGCATATACTATAATAGGAGTATTAAAAAGTATAGGTATTAAAATTAAAGGGAACCCATTAGATATGAATAAAATGGAGAGAGAAGAATTTATTAGTTGGTATAATAACGGAGCTTCCCTGAAATACCTAGCAGATAAGTATAATACTGACAAATAGACTGTTAAAAGATTTTTACAAAAATATGGTGTAAATACTAGAAATCATAGTGAGTTTTTAAAAAACTCTGAAATGTAGGCAAATGCCATAAAAGACTTTTTATCAGGTATGAAATATAAAGATATGGAGCTTAAATATCATACTGATATGAGGACTATAAAAAAAATCCTAGTAATTCATGGTATTAATATAAATTCATATAGAGGACTTAGACAAACTACAAAAGGAGCATTTTGTTTAACAGATGAACAATGTCTTGAAGTTATAAAATGTTATAATGATGGGACTAAAGTAAATAAAATAGCTAAAAAATTTAATGTTAATGTATCTACTATATATGAATTATTAAAAAGGTATCATGTTAAATGCAATAGATATAATCATTCCAAGAGTGTCCAAACCCCAATAAAGGGTTAAGATGTATTCCACTATGGCCTTTTAGGTAGTAAGATAAAGAACTTACTTTAAATATAGATGAAGAATGGGAGATGGTTTATTAGCGCAAATGCGCTATGGTAATACTTATTATTACAATACCTTCTCATTAAAGATGCTTGAAGATGCTCTTTATGAATTAAGTGCTGCCAAATTAGATTTTGGTGATAGAACTTTTGTTATTAGAACTGGTGAAATTGGAGCTATTATGTTCCATAATGCTGTTCGTAATGCAATGAGTGGTTGGACTGAGTTTTCAGTTAATGGTGACGCTTTAGGTGTAGTTAGAAAAACTAGCTCTCCTCTTAATAAGAATGCACTTGCTGCTGGTTTCCAATTTACTGAATTCTCTGCTCCTAATGGTGTGACTGTTAAACTTGAAGTTGATAACTTCTATGATGATCCTGTTCGCAATAAGCAACTTGATAAAGACGGTCACCCTGCTATGAGTTCACGTTTTGATATTATGTATATCGGTACTACTGATCAACCTAATATCTTTAAGTGTGCATTAAAGAACAATCCTGAATTCCGTGGATTCCAATGGGGGCCTTTCGCTAATCCTTTCACAGGATAGACTAATAACATGAATGCATCATTTGATGAAGATGCTGCGGTA
>JALFMW010000299.1 GCA_022782605.1 Clostridium sp.
TCGGCGCCATGTAGCTCAATGTCGATTGACTTATTACAAATTCTACTCGCTAATCTTTCTCCAAGAGCATTAATAAGCTCTTTGTTGCCGAGGTTTGAGGTAAAAATGTTGCTTTTACCGTTGTCCATACGCGTATTAATGATATTCAATAGATGATTTAATTCGAATTCGGTTCCCATTTTCGTAGCAATATCGTCCCAAACAACTAAATCTGCCCCTAAGATATATTTATTAACAGTATCAGCATACTCGTTCTTGCCTGAAATGCTTGCTTTCAAAGCCAATAAATATCTTGGAACGCTGATAAATAACGCTTGACAATCAAAATTAGATTTATGCCATATTTTATCGAAATATGAAGTCATCAATCTAATGCTCCAAGATGTTTTTCCGTTGCCGCAATTGTATGAGTGAATATATAGATTAGCACCAGATTCAACGAACTTATCAATATTTTGCTCTAATTTCGCAAGCTGTTGAAACTCATGCAAGTCTGTGCCGTCTTTGTCAATAAAAAGCTTGCCGATTTGACGTTGTTTATCTGTCAATAAAGATTTATCGTATAGACAATCTAATCTATATTTACGCATACAAAAATCGTTGGCGCAATCGATACCATTGCATTTATTTTTGTATGGACAATTTTCAATCATAGACTACCTCCCTAAAAAAATTATTTTCCGCTTGAACCGTTCCAGTTTTCGCCACGATCAGAAGTTCCTAGGTCATCTACTATTTCTAAGGTATCTTTAAAAACTGGAAATATAAATAATGAACATACTCTCTCATCTTTTTTATAAGTAAAATCTTGATCAGTAGAATTTTGAACCATTAAATGTAGCTCACCCAGGTAGCCTTCGTCTATTAACGGCATTTGAATACTCATACCAGTTTTACAAACGGAACTTCTCATAGCAAATAGTCCAGCATAACCAGCTGGAAGTCTAACACCAAAGCCTAAATCAACTGTGGTGAGCGTATGTGCTTTAAAAGTAACATCTTTTGGTAAAAACACATCCCAGCCAGCATCACTATCTCTTTTTTTAAGCGGTAATGTAATATTTTTAAATAGTTTTATTTTCATTTAAACTCTCCTTAATAAATAAATATTTATCAGAAAATAACTTAGACTCGCCATTTAAAATTTTATAGGCTGTAACTACTGTTACATTTAAGTCAATAGCTAAATCATTCATACTATAATATACAGTAGATTTACCGTCTATTTTAGATCTTTTTATAATTTTATAATTAATTTTTTTAACATTTTTAAGATAGTGTTTTGCTATTTCATTGTTTGTTAAAAGCTTTTTAGAAAATACATAATTATTTGCAGTTTTACTTCTGCCTTCTATTACACTTTCTATAGTGGTTTCTTTAATTTTAGTAATCTGCACAGCTTGTTTATAACCGTTAAAAATATTTAATAGGGTATAATTATTATCATATTGATATATAGTAATAGTGCATCTAGTTGGAAGCACCTTTATTTTCTGTAGCACAGCTTCTTTTGTTAAAAGTTGCTTTGAAAATGTAAATCCATAACATGTTTTTGAGTGCCCATTTGCACAATCACTTATACTGTCCCTTGGAATCCTCAAAATTTGTCCAGCTTCTCAATAACCTGTAAAGGTATTAATTAAGTCACCCTCTAATGAATATTGATAAATAGTCGTTCTGCCATAGTGTCTACCACGTTTGGCTGATGGTTTAGTCTTTGGTTTACTGCTAGTTATACTTAATTTTTTCCTAGTTTCTTCTGAATGATGCCAGCCAGATGCAACTAAACCGCCTGGCATAATATTGTATCCAAATCTACGATCTGTAGTATTAAATTTATTAATGTATTCTTGCTCTAACTTATTTGCTTCAATCTCAGATAATCCAGAAAAAATAATTTCATGTTTAATATTTTTCCATCCAAATTTATTAATAGCCCTTCACATTAATTTATTATTTTTATAGCCGTAGCCATTTAGTCAGCGTTTTTCAGGTATTTGCTGGGTAATACCAATGTAAAGTTTGTTATTCGGAAAAATATGTTTATAAAGATAATATGTATTTGTCATATCGGTAATCTCCATACTCTTATATTTAATTTAGCATATTATAAAATTGGCGTAAAATAAAATATCGCTCAATTTTTTGAGCGATATCTAACTTAATATGAATAATGCAACAGTATCTTTTTAGG
>JALFMW010000319.1 GCA_022782605.1 Clostridium sp.
TTTGTTATTATATTTAAAAAACTAGATTTACCTTCTCCATTTGCACCAACTAGTGCTATATGTTCACCTTTTTTAAGTCTGAAAGATACATTTTCTAGTATAACTCTAGCTCCGAATCCATGACTGACATTTTCTACTACAAGCATTTTCACACCTCTTCATAAATATTTTGTCTATAATTATCTATACTATTATATTTCATTTTTATAAAAAAGTATATTTATTATTTTTACCTTTTATAATAAAAAGGTCATCTTATTATAAATAAGATAACCTTTTTTAAAACTTAACTAATATCTTTTTTTATTATCATTTCTAAATCATCATAAAACATTATCATACATCCTGCTGTACTTCTTTGAGATAGATTTAATGCATTATAAGCCACGAGATAAAACTTTGTCTTACTTGCATCAACATTTTTATACATATAATCAAAATTTAAAGCACTTCTAGAGTTACAATTTATATAATCACTTACATTTTTATACAACAAAGGTCCTTCATTTGTTTTAAATCTTTTTACTTTTTTATAATTAGATTTCACATAAGTTTCAAACTGCTTATGGTTATCCAGTAATCTTCTTTTTGCATGTTGAGGTATCGTTACATCTTGAATTATATGGCACATTGCCCCAAAATAAGCCATTCCATTTTTATAGTCGTTCTCACTTATGAAATGTAGCGCATTTTTATAATAAGTATTAGCTAACGTCATGGCATTTGTTGAATGACCATACAAACCTCTTTGATCTTTTGGGTTATAAAAATGAAAATAAGATCTAAAATCTTGGTCTGCCCATACAAGTCCTCTATTTATATAAGGCTCATAATTTTTATAAAATTGTACTTGTTTATAATATCCTTCTTCTTTTAGTATATCTAATGCATTACTTTGAATAAACAAATGCACTTCACAATCCGTATTTATAATCTTCTTTTTTATAGGATTTATCACTCTAAAAGTCTGTGAAATTAATTTACCACAAACTCTTTCAAAACGATCTTTCATTTATATCACCACTATTTAATTAATCTGAAAATACTCCTCTACTCCGTCAGCAATACTTTGCATCATTTTTCGTTGATATTGAGCATTAGACATCATCTCATCTTCATTATAATTACTCATAAATCCCATTTCCACAAGTATAACAGGTACAGTTGACCAGTTAAAACCTGTTAAGTCATCTCTTTCAAAGATTCCATTAACTTTAAATCCTGCACTATCCATCTTGGCTTTAACTAAATTAGCACATTGATAACTTGCTTCAAATATTGATGATGTATACTTTCCTTTTTGTGATGGAATTAAAATTGATGCACCTGTTATTGATGTATCATCAGAACCATCTGCGTGGATTCTAATAACCATATTTGCATTTTTATTGTTAGCAAATGTGGCTCTTTCCATATTACTTATGTTCACATTATGACTATCTCTAGTCATAATTACTTCATAACCTTTACTTATTAATATATGTTTTAAAACTTGAGATGCCTCTAAATTTAAAATATATTCTGGTTTTTTTGTACTTATTCCCACTGTACCTGAAGAAACTCTAGCTTTTTGATATGGTGCACCAGGTCCAACAGGCTCTGTTCTCCAATCTCCTTTTTCTTGATGACCAGGATCTATACAAATCAAATATTTTTCTACTTTTTCCTTTTTATTTACTTCTTTGTTATCTGCAGGGTTTTTCTTATTGTCATCTATTTTTAGCCCTGTAATAATAGACGCACTATTTTTATATAAATTCTTAATTGGTTGTGATGTTCCTATAAAGATTATTCCTAAAATCATAATTATAACTAAAGATATTTTATAAAGTTTCATAGTCTTTCCTTTCTTCTTATATGGTGATTTTTGTTTTTATTATTTCCTACTTTTGATAGGCTTATTTATCTTCTCAGTTTTTTATTTTTCTTTTCTAACATATATATTTATATATCTAATTTTATAAGGTAATTATAAATCTTTACTAAGAGGTTATATATATGAGTGAACCAAAAAAGAAATCTAAGAAAAAAAAGAAATATAAAAAAAGAAGTTATTGCAACAATAATAACCAAAATACTTCTGATAATTCTTATAATGATCAATCATCTAGTAATGAAGATCCTACTTCAAAACTTTGTTGTTTTAGCTCTTTAGACTATATTGTCCTTGCATCAACCCTTGCTGTTGCATTAGGTGAGGAATTATCTACTACAGATATATCTATACTTTCTACTTTTTTTGCTGTCTTATCTGATGAATTAGCATTAATAGCAAGTGTTAATGCATGTAGTACTAATGGTGAAACTCCTGTATTTGTTCCTCCTGTTCCTGATGTTGCTGCTACATCTTCACAAAATAGAAGTAAAAATATGAAAAAAAAGAAATAAAAACATATTTTTAAAAAAATTTACATGTTTTTATTTCTTTTAATTTTTTGTTCTTTTAATTTAGCCATTTTAAATTATCCTTTGTTTTTTTATGAAATCTAAGGGCATGTTAAAACTCATTTCCAAGGATTAAATCTTTAAGACTGAGCAACATAATATTAAAGCACCAACATAAACTGACAAAAGAAAGAAGGTGTTTTATATTTTAAATAAACTTATCAAGAATAAGATTGTTTCATCAAAAACAAGAAATAAATTTAACTATTTAATTGTAGTATTTTTTTATGTTTTTCTATATTTTTTCTCAAATAATTTTATTTATTCACAATCCCTTGAAAAAAATAATTGTGAATACTTAATTCCAATGGGAAATATATTACAAATTGATGCAGAGCTTAAAAACCTTATAGTAAAAAATGAAGTTGATGATTGTCCTCTAAAGATTGGTGATTCTATTTTAAAAATAAAAAATCAAGAAATTACTTCTTATGAGGATTTTAGATTTATTTTATCTTCTTTAAATAAGAATGAAGATGTTCCTATTTTAATAAGAAGAGAAAATTCAGTGTTTTATTTAAAATGTAATAAAAATGCCTTAGAAAAAATTAATTTTAATAATCTTATATCAGGTTTTGCAACTTTAACTTATATTAACCCTGATACAAATGAATTTGGTGCAGTAGGTCATTCAATTAATATAGGTACTTGTCGCCAGATTCCTATTAAAAGAGGTTGTATTTCTTTTACAAATAATTTAAATATAAAAAAGTCTCACAGAGGTAATGTTGGAAGTATAAATGCAACAAAAAATGAAACTATTGGACAGTTTGCTAACAATACCACTTATGGTATTAAAGGTGAAATTAATAATATAGACCTCTCGAATTATAAAAAATATAAAATAGCTCAAATAGACGATGTAAAATTGGGAAAAGCTCAAATTATTTTACAAAATAAAAATAATTTATGCCAAAAATATGATATTGAAATAATAAATGTTGAAAGACAAAAAAGACCAGATTCTAAAGGTATTAAAATTAAAATAACAGATCCAAAATTATTGAAAACAACTGGTGGCATTGTTCAAGGAATGAGTGGAACTCCAATAGTTCAAGATGATAAAATAGTTGGTGCCGTATCCCATGCTTTAGAAAATAATCCTAGTGTAGGATATGGAGTTCATATTAGATGGATGTTAAATTAAATATAATAATTATTAAGAACTGCTTTTAGCAGTTCTATACATATTCAAATCTACTATTAAACCTATCAAAAAAATATCTTTTACATCTTTTAAATCTCCACTAAAAAGTTAATACTATTATTATTCAATACAAATACTAAATAAATATTTTTTTAAATTTCTTTAAAATCTATATTAATCTAATTTAAACAAAATTGAAAAATGAATAAAATTATTAATTATTGTATAAAATTATTAATTTTACTTTATTATTTATATATTATAAAGGTATAATTATATTGTATCTTTTACTTAAATAGAAGTCAGCATAAAAGGAAATTTTATAAAAATCCTTAAATATGTTATAATTATTCATTAAAATAAGGAGGTTAATCTTATGGGAAGAGATAATCAAGATGATAGAAATAAAATTAAGCGAAGAAAAGTAAGCTCTTCAGATAAAAGAACAACATCTCAAACCTCGAGTAATTCTAACAGGTCTAATAATAGAAGAAAAGCTTCTAATAAAAAAGGATCTGGAAGGTTTAAAGGTGTTAAAACAGTAGCTTTAATACTTTTAGTATTATTAGTAGTTTGTGTAGCTGGTTTTTCAGGGCTTATATTTGCTTCACTAAAAAATACTGAAACTATTAATAAAGCTTATTTGGATAAGAAAACTTACCAGACAACAGAAATATTATATGCTGATGGTAACTTACTAGCAAAAGCTGAAACTTCTAACAAAAAAGAACCTGTTAGCGATATTAGTGAGATAAGTATAAATTTACAACATGCTCTTATTGCAGCAGAAGATGAACGTTTTTATGAACATAATGGTGTAGACATAGTCGGCTTAGGACGTGCTGCTTTTAATTTTATTAAAGGAAATAGACAAGGTGGATCAACAATCCCAATGCAGGTTTCAAAGATGTTAATAACATCTCAAGAACAAAGTATTACACGTAAGATAAAAGATATTTATTATGCATTTGAAATGAGTAAAACTGTCTCTAAAGATGATATATTATTAGCTTATTTAAATAATTTTTATGCAGGTAGAGGATTATATGGAGCTGAAGCTGCAGCTCAAGGGTATTTTAGTAAATCTGCAAAAGATTTATCTGTAGGAGAATCTGCTTTACTAATGGCTGCTACTAACAATCCTAGTCTATATTCTCCTTATACAACAGAGAAATTAGATGGCTCTGAAACTAAAGAAAGTATTGAGAATAAATTAATATTCTACACAAATACTACAGATGATGATTTAGATGAACCAACTCAAATAGAGTTACAAATGATTAAGCAAATATATTCTTGGGGGCTAATTAAAACTGATACATACAATCAACTAATGAATGAAACTTTAGTTGTTAGAAAAGCTGTCCCAAGAGAAGCTGCTAAGAAAAAGCAAAAAGCTATACTTGCTAAGATGCTACGATTAGGATATATTACTCAAGATCAATATGATAAAGAAGTTGCAGCTCCAATTGAAATTAAATTACCTGCAGCTAAAGAAAGTGTTGTTTCTTCTGTTGAAGACTATGTTTACTATGAAGTAAGAGATGCTTTAATGGAACAAGGCTATACTAAAGAAGAAGCAGAAAATATGTACTACAATGGTGGACTAAGAATTTATACTACTATAGATTCTGGTATGCAAGATAATTTAGAAAAACAATATGAAAATGATGATAATTTCCCTAATACCATAAAAGGTGAAGATGGTGTTGTTCAACCACAATCAGCAATGGTTATTCTAGATTATAGAACTGGTCAAATTAAATCTTTAATAGGTGGTAGATATGTTAAAGGAAAAAGAACGCTTAATAGAGCAACAAATCCAGAACAACCTGGATCAACTATAAAACCTTTATCAGTTTATACGCCTGCTATAGATACATTAGAAACTACTCAATCAACTGCATTTAGTGATGTAAGAGGCGGTTATAAATTTGAGAAAAACAAAAAATGGAATCCAAAAACTACTACAGCTGGATTTGGTATGATGAGTGCTCGTAAAGCATTAGCCATGTCTTCAAATACAATAGCTGTAAAAGTTGCTGAAACTTTAGGTGATTCATATTCTGAATGTATAGATGTAATGATAGATTATCTTGATAATTTTGGTATAACTACATTAAAAGATAGTAAAACAGGAGATGAAACTAATAGTGATAGACAATTCTCTTCTTTAGTATTAGGTGGTATGTCATATGGTGTATCTCCACTTGAAATGGCTGCTGCTTATGGTGCTTTAGCAAATGGAGGAAATTATATCGAGCCTACTGTATTTACAACTATAACTACTTTTGATGGAAATTTATTAGTAAAATCAAATCCACAAGAAAACAGAGTTGTTAGTGAATCAGTTGCTTATGTTATAACAGATATGCTTCAAGCCGTAGTTAAAGAAGGAACTGGTAAAAATGCTTCTATAGGTGCTATGCCAGTTGCTGGTAAAACAGGTACTACAAATAATGCTTTAGATTGTTGGTTTGTAGGATACACTCCTTATTATGTTGGTGCAACATATATAGGTGACGATGCTGGTACATCAATTGCTAGAAGAAGTGTAGTTGGAACAAGTGGAACAGCTGCCAAGCTTTGGTCAAATGTTATGGCTCCAATACATGAAAATTTAACAGTGGCTAAATTCACAAAACCTGATGGTGTTTATTTTGCTAAGATTAATACTACAGATGGAGGAACTTCATCTTATGGTGTAAGCGCTGCATTTGTTGAAGGAACGTCACCTTCTCGTGCAAGTAGCTACCAATTTACACCACCACAAAATACTCAACCAGAAGAAGAAGAAGAACCTACTACTCCTGAAGAAACTGGAGATGGTGATACTCCACCAGAAGAAGAACCTGCTACTCCTGAAGAAACATTACCTTCAGAAGATAACAATCCAAGCACTGAGACTCCTCCAGCTAATAATGATGATCCTGTAAGTGCTCCTAATGATACTCCAGTAGATAATACAACCACAACTAATGAAGATGCCAGTCAAGAAATGATTGAAAGTAATAGTGATGAAATCATTGAATAAATTTAATAAAAAACTTCCTTAGAAATTACTAAGGAAGTTTTTTTATTATTTTTTATTATTTAAGGTTTTGCCTTAGGATTAAATATTACTGATATTATATAACCAAAGAATATAGCTGCTGCTACACCACCTGCTGTAGCCGTTACTCCACCTGTAAAAATACCTAAAAAACCATCTTTTTCTATCCCTTTCATAACTCCTTTGGCTAAAGAATATCCAAATCCTATAATCGGTACTGTTGCTCCTGAACCTCCAAATTTGACTATTGGTTCATATACTCCTAAAAAAGTTAAAATAGCACCTAAACTAACATATGTGACCATAACATATGGTGTTTGCATTTTAAAGTAATCCATCATAATTTGAGCTATTAAACAAATTATACCTCCTACTATGAATACTTTTATATACTCTAGTACCATTATCCACGCCTCCTATTCATTTACTATTACAACACCATGAGCTACAGATGGTATGGTTTGTTTTTGAAGAGTACTTGTTGGAGATAATAATGCTCCCGTTGATACAAGCATTACTTTATTAAATTCTTTTTTTATTAATTTTTCATATATATATGAAGCAAAAACAGTTGCAGAACATCCACATCCACTTCCACCACAATGTACATCTTGCTCTTCTAAATTGAAAATTTCCAAACCACAATCTGTGTATACTTTAGATATATCTAATTTTTTTTCTTGTAATAGTTCTATTACTATTTGTTTTCCAACCTTTCCCAAATCACCTGTGGCTATAAGATCAAAACTATCGGGATCATCCTTTGTATCATCAAAATATGAGTATATAGTATCAATGGCTGCTGGAGCCATTGCTGCCCCCATATTATTTCCATCATCAATTCCCTTATCGATAACTTTTCCAGGTATAATATATTTTATTTTAGGTCCTTCTCCTTCTTTTGTTAATAGTACACTTCCAGCACCAGTTACTGTCCACTGAGCTGTCATCGGTTTTTGATTTCCTAATTCTAGAGGAAATCTGAATTGTCTTTCAGCTGTACAATAATGACTTGATGCACCACATAAAACATATTTAGCGTATTCTCCATCTATTGCCATTGAACCCAAACACATACCTTCTGTCATAGTTGAACAAGCTCCATATATTCCAAAGAATGGAATACCCAATTCCCTAGCTGCAAAAGATGCAGGAAACAACTGATTTATTAAATCACCTGCAAATAAAAAGTCAACATCTTCTAAATTTTTATTAACTTTTTTTACACTCATTTCTAATGCTGTTTGTACCATTTTGCTTTCAGCTAATTCCCAAGTTTTTTCTCCATACAAATCATCTGATATTACTAAATCAAATTTATCTTTTAGAGGGCCTTGTCCCTCTTTTGGTCCTACTATAGAAGATGCCGCAACAATAGTAGGCATATTATTTAATCTTATAGTTCTTTTACCAATTCTCTTTTTCATTATTTCACATCCTTAAATACTCATTTCATTCTTATCAAAAAATTAATCTAATGAAGTAGTATAGTATTCCACATATTATAGATGATGAAATTCCATATACTAACACAGGGCCTGCAATTTTAAATAAATTAGCTCCTACACCCATTACATAACCTTCCTTTTTAAACTCCATAGCAGGTGATACTATGGAGTTTGCAAATCCAGTTATAGGAATAATTGAACCTGCTCCTGCTCTTTTTCCTATAAGGTCATATACACCAAGTCCTGTAAGAAATGCACCTATAAATATCAATGTCATTGATGTGGCCGAAGATGCTTGTAGTTTTTCTAAATTAGCTATTTTCATATAAAAATCATTAATTCCTTGTCCTATACAACAAATTAACCCTCCTACTAGAAAAGCCATAATATAGTTTTTTACATATGATGGCTTTGGGCTTATTTTATCTACATAATTTTTATATTCATTTTTATCTTGTTTCATAACAGACATTAATTTCACCTCCGAAAATAATAAATAATTTCTTACAATATATATTTATTATTTGAAGAAAAGTAAAAATTAAACTATATATTTATTTAATAAAAAATTAAAAAAGTTCCCTTGATTTCTCAAAAGAACTTTGTCCGTATTTAAATTAACTTATATAAGATTTTAACTTCAATAATACCTTTTTCTCAATTCTAGACACTTGTACTTGCGATATTTTTAAGATTTCACCAATTTCGCTTTGTGTTTTATCTTCAAAATATCTAAGCATTATTATTTGTCTTTCTCTTTTTTCTAGTTTTCCTAGTACTTCTTTCAATAATATATTATCTACTACTTTTTCTTCTTCATTATCTTCTTTTAAACTAATTTTATCTATTAAGCATATTGGTGATCCTTCTTCTTCATGTATTACTCCATGCAAATACTCAACAGAGAAATTTGCTTCCATTGCCATTACTAAATCTTCTTTTTCAACATTTAGGGATTCTGCTATTTCTTCTACAGTGGGTTCTCTACCCAATTTTTTTGTCAAAGCTTCTCCTTGAGCCTTGGCTTTTATAGCTAGTTGTTTAAGAGATCTTGATACTTTAACCATTCCATCATCTCTTAAATATCTTTTTATTTCTCCCAGAATCATAGGAACAGCGTATGTGGAAAATTTTACATTAAAAGTTGAATCAAATTTATATATTGCTTTAATCAAACCTATAGAGCCTAATTGAAATAAATCATCCTTTTCGTATCCTATATTAGCAAACTTAGATACTACACTTCTGACTAATCCCAAGTTGTTTGATATGAGCACTTCCTTAGCCTCTTCGTCTCCATTTTGGGCTTTTTCTATCAATTCCAAGGTTTCTTCATGACTAAGTAAGTGTCTTTTTTCTTTTTTAGCAGCTACACTCATATTCAAACCTCTATCCTTTTTCGACTTTATTTAGGTAATTCTATAGTTTTAGTCATTACTACCTTAGTTCCTTCTCCCTTTATAGAAACCACATCTAAACTATCCATAAAACTTTCCATAAAAGAAAATCCCATACCAGATCTTTCTAACTCAGGTTTAGATGTATACATAGGTTGCATTGCTTGCTTTACATCTTCTATTCCATTTCCTCTATCTTCTATTACTACCTTTATTGTTCTATCTTTTAATTCACATCTTAAATAAACAAATTTAGATTCATCTTCATCATATCCATGTATTATTGAATTTGTCACAGCTTCAGATACTGCCATTTTTATATCAGATAATTCGTCCAAAGTAGGATCTAATTTTGCTGCAAAAGATGCAACAATTACTCTAGATAAACTTTCATTTTCGGATTTTGCTGAAAATTTAACCTCTAAAATATTACTCATTATAAAAGTTCCCCCTTTTAATTAAGAATTTATTGCATCCTCAAAAGTATCGTAAATATTTATAATTTTATTCATTCCAGACAAATTAAATAATTTTTTTAATCTAGAATTCATATTTATAACAGAAACTCTACCTCCATGACTTGCTATTTTTTTATATCTTCCTATTATAACTCCTATTCCAGATGAATCCATGAAATTTACATATTCAAAATCGAATATTATATAGTCTACTTGTTTCTTCATTAAAATATCATCTACTTCAATTCTCATTTCTCTAGCCACATGATGATCTAATTCTTTAGAAAGAATTTCTATTAATAAGGTTTTATTTTCAAGATAGCATTTAATCATGTCTTTCCCCCCTTATACAAAGATTTACACTTAATCAATTCTATTAAAGTATTTTTCTATCCTTCAATGAAATTTAACTAGTTTTGTTATATTCTGTATATAAATATCATCCAAAAAATAAGAACAACCTATTATTACCTATATATTAGTTATTTCCATAATTTACTTGTTATATTCTTATGTTTTTATATTTTCCTAAAAATAAAAAAGTGCCTAAAAAGTATAAAAATACTTCTAGACACTTGTACTTACATTTCAGCTATTAAACTTATTACGATAGACTTTTTCTCCACTCCTAGCCATTGTGGTTTTGGTATGAATTATTTTGCAATCATTTTACCCTATCTAAATTCGCGGTGATTGCTCCGCTACACACTATATCCTGATTATGTCATTATTTAATAAATTTTAGCAGTTATATAACTTTTAAGTAAATTATCTACTCTATTTATTATTAATTTATTTGATATAATTAATTATAGAACTATTTGTAAATTTAAAAATTAAGCTTGTGATACTTTCGTAAACCTTATTATAACTTTATTCCATATAATTCCTATTATAAGTGACTGTACTGGTATCATAAGAGCTGCTTTCATTATACGAGTTGGAAGTAATGCTAAGTATCCTTTACCCATTAATATAGATAACCAACATGTATCTAATCCTAAGTTTAAAACAAGACAGACAGTTAAAACTGCTCCTATTATTCTTGCCCACGTTTTTGGTTTATTGTATAAGAATACACCATAAACTACACCTGTTAAAAATGCTGTTAATGTGAAACCTGGGAAAAATGATCCTGTTGGAAATAACATCATCCCTAAAATATCTCCTATGGCATATGATATACCTGCACTTAATGGTCCATACATCATTGCTATTATGGCAATTGGTAAGAACCCAAATCCTATTCTAACTATTGGTGTATTTATAGAACAGAATCTTGTTAAAATAACTTCTATTGCTATTAACAAACTGATTTGTATTAATTTTTTTACATCAAATTTTTTATCCATAAATTTCCTCCTATTCTGGCTAGTTACATAAGTAATCCATGTGCATGGAGGTACAAAAATGATAATTATTTAACTCAATATACTGCTATTTATCATTAATTTAATATAGTCTATCTTTTCAATTTAAATAACTCTTTAAGTTAAACAAATATAAATGTGTTATATTTGCTTAAAATAAAAATAAATTAGCTAATCTAATTGCCATAATTTTATGCTTTTTTCATAATGTCCTTGGAATTGTATTTAAAAAGATTTGATTTATTCTAAAAATGCTATTATCTTAGTGTCATTTAGAAGAATTTACTAAGTATGCAAAATATAGAAGTTTATTATGGTAATTATATTAACATTTTATATAAATTATATCATAAATATATCTCATTTGTATTGTTAAATAGAGTCATACTAATTAAGTAATTCCCTTTAATTCCTTAAAATAAAAAAAGTAACTTAATTAAATTTAATCAAGTTACTTTTTTGTATTATTTTCTTCTTGTATTAGCTTTTTCTATATTAATTTTATTACCTTTTATTCTAATGTTTTTCATTCTCTCTAAAACTCTTTTAGCATTTTCTTTTGGAACTTCTACAAATGTATATTTATCATATATATCTACTGTTCCAACTAATTTACCTGGTATTCCAGCTTCTCCAGCTATAGCTCCAACGATGTCTTTAGCTTGTATTCTTTGATTTTTACCAACATTGATAAATAATCTTACCATACCAGCTTCAGCATTTTTTCCACGTTTTCTTTCTCTACGTCCTTTTCTTGAAGACTCTTCTTTATAGCTTGATTTTTCTTCTATGATTTCTTCTTTTTCTTCATCACCTAATGCAAGTTTAACAAGAGCTGCAGCAATTTCAATTGCTTCTAATCCTTCTTCTTCACAAAGATTTTCTATCCATTGAGTTTGTTTTGATAAATTACTATCTTTTATAGTTTCTTTAACTTGTTTAAAGAATGCACTTACTTTCTTTTCTTCAACGTCAGCTATTGTTGGTATATTATGTCTAACTAATTTACATTTAGTGTATCTTTCTATATCTTTCATTTTTCTTATTTCTTTTCCAAATACAAATGAGAAAGATATACCTTGTCTACCTGCACGACCAGTTCTACCTATTCTATGAACATAATATTCTTCATCTTGTGGTAAATCATAGTTAAATACCATTTCTACATCATCAACATCTATACCTCTAGCTGCAACATCTGTAGCAACAAGTATATCTATAGTTCCTTGTCTGAACTTATCCATTACTATATCTCTTTGTGTTTGTTTTAAATCCCCATGAAGAGCATCTGCAAAGTATCCTCTTGCTTGTAATTCACTAACTAATTCATCAGAACCTCTTTTTGTATTACAGAATACTACTGATAATTTTGGATTATACACATCTATTAATCTGCATAATACTTCTAATTTATTAGCTCTTCTTGTTTCTATATAGTATTGTTTTATATTTGGCACAGTTAATTCTTTTCTTACTATTTTTATTAACTCAGGATCATCTTGATACTTTTTAGTTAATTCTAATATTTCTTTTGACATAGTTGCTGAGAAGAAAGTTGTTTGTCTTTCAGCTGGTGTTTGTTCAAGTATTAACTCTATATCTTCTCTGAACCCCATATCTAACATTTCATCCGCTTCGTCAAGAACTAACATTTTTACTTCGTCCATTTTTAAAGTTCTACGATTAATATGATCTATAACACGTCCTGGGGTTCCTATAACAACTTGTACTCCGCTCTTTAACGATTTTATTTGTCTATCTATAGGTTGTCCACCGTATACTGGAAGTGTTTTTATTCCACTTTTATATTTTCCTAATTTTCTCATTTCACTAGAAACTTGTATTGCAAGCTCTCTTGTAGGACATAATACTACCGCTTGTACACATTTTTTATTAGGATCTACCATTTCTAAAACTGGTATAGAAAATGCTGCTGTTTTACCAGTTCCTGTTTGAGCTTGACCTATAACATCTTTTCCTGTTAATATTACAGGTATTGATTGAGCTTGTATTGGAGATGGTTCTTCAAATCCTAATTCCGCAACTGATCTCTTTATCTCATCACTTATTGGTAAATCTTCAAATTTTACTATATTCATAAATTATTTATTTCCTTTCCGTTATCATAAATATTAACTTTTCTATTATATATTTTATTTCAATATTATGCAATTATATTTTTACCTAAAAAAAAGGTCCTATTCAGTTAATAGCTTATTTTCACAATTACCCAAATAAAACCCTATATAAATATGTATATATTTTTTATTTTATGCTAAATACATGAAGTATAAAGTAGTTATGTATATTATGTAAGAACTTAATAATAATAAACCTTGGACTCTATAAAGTTTACCACTTTTAATAGTTGGTAATATTAATATTAATAAGATAATTGTCATAAATTCAAAATCTATCCTCATATTTTGAGATAATATTGGTAAATCATTTATTAATGATGAAATACCTATAACTGAAACGATATTTAATATATTTGCTCCTAGTATATTTCCCACTGATATTCCATGATGCTGCTTTTTTATTGCCGTCAAAGAAGATACTAATTCTGGCAAAGACGTTCCTAAGGCAATTACTGTTAAACTAATTATCCCCTGTGGAACTCCTATAGAGTTGGCAATTTTAACTCCATTATCTACTAACAATTTAGAACCTACTACCATCATTATTAAACCTAAAACAAATAAAACACCTACTTTTAGATTTTCATGCTTACTTGATTTTATATTGTCACAGGAATTAGATTGCATATTATTAGGCGAGTTAATTCTATTTTTACCAGATACACTCTTTATATTTGAATACATAAAAACTATAAGTAATACTATTAATATAAATCCATCTCCTCGGCTAATACTTCCATTAGCTCCTAAAAGCATTAAAGTTAATACAGATATTAATAAAATTATAGACTTAGAAGAAAACATATTTTTATCAACTTTAAATGGACTTATAATTACTACTAAACCTAAAATTAATCCTGTATTACATATTATGGAACCTACAGCATTTCCTAAACTCATAGTAGTATAATTATCTATTGATGCAAAAACAGAAACTGTTAATTCTGGTAGTGTAGTTGCAAAACTTACTATAGTTGCTCCTAATATTAATTCTGATATCCCTGTCTTTCTACCTATTTTCACTGTACAGTCTATAAATATATCTGCACCTTTTGTAATGAGAAAGAATCCCACAAAAAATAAAATTATAACTAAAGTCATACTGTTTCCCCCCTATATTTATAGCTATTCAATCTTTTAATCTTTATGCATCAATAAATATAATTAATTGTTATATTTTTCAATTTATTATAATTTTTTTTATATTTTCTAAAAATTTATGTTTTAACCATAAATTGGCGGGTATATATTTAGTATAACAAAACAGATATAATTCTCTTACACATTACACAATATTTTACTAATAGATTTTTGTATACAATATACTGTGTTTATGCTAGAATATATTTGTTGTTGACTATGAATTACAACATTAAAAATTATTTACATTATAAATATTAATAATCACTTTTTTAGGAGGATACCTTAATGAAAGCATGGCAAGGTTTTAAAACTGGAAAATGGACTAAAGAAATAGACGTTAGAGGATTTATCCAAGCTAACTACACTCCATACGAAGGAGATGCTTCTTTCTTAGCTGGTGCTACTGAAAACACTAAAGTTTTATGGGAAGAAGTAATGGAATTATTTAAAAAAGAAAGAGAAAATGGTGGAACATTAGATGTTGACACTAAAACTGTTTCTGCAATAGATGCTTACGCACCTGGATATATAGATAAAGATAGAGAAACTGTTGTTGGTTTACAAACTGACGCACCTTTAAAAAGAGCTATAATGCC
>JALFMW010000346.1 GCA_022782605.1 Clostridium sp.
CATTTAATATATTTTTCACATAATCCCTATAGAAATCTCCTATAATTTCACATTATCCCAAAATTTTAAAAAAAAATTAAAAAAAATTTTTTTGAAAATTATCATACTATTTATCAGTTTGTTATACAGGAATATTTATAGTACATTTGTAAAAATGTTTTTACTATGAATGTTCAAGAAATAATAGAATATTTTAATACTAAAAAATGGGCACTTAGATGTGGAGCAACTAAGATTGCAAAGAATACCCATTCTACTATAGAAGATGTTATTACTGCACGCAATACTATTAGAAAACTTAATGGTTTCCCTTTAAGGAAAACTAAATATAATAAGGAAAACAAGTTACCAAAGATATTAATATTTGATATAGAAACTTCTCCAATGAAAGCATATGTTTGGAAAAGATGGAAAGAGAATATATCATTAGATTAGTTAATATCAGATTGGTATGTTATTTGTTGGTCTGCTAAATGGTTATATTCCGATGAAGTTATGGGGGAAAGGTTAACAAAGGAGGAAATTTAGAAGGAAGATGATGGGAGAATAATTAAAAAACTTCATGAATTAATAGATCAAAGTGATATAGTAGTTACCCATAATGGAGAAAGATTTGATATACCTAGGATAAACTCTAGATTTATTATTAATAACCTTCCTCCTACTTCTCCCTATTTCTCCATAGATACCTATAGAATTTGTAAAAAACAGTTTGGTTTTAGTTCTAATAAACTTGATGCATTAGCTTCATACTTTCATTTTGACCATAAACTTGAAACTAACTTTGAACTGTGGAAAAAGTGTATAGAAGGAGATGAGGAATCATTGGAGTATATGCTTACTTATAATAAAAGAGATGTTACTTTATTAGAAGAAGTGTTTATTAAATTAAGACCTTGGATAAAAGGAGGTCCAAATACAAGTGTTTATTTTAATAGCACTAAACCAATGTGTTGTAAATGTGGTAGTACTTAGGTATAGGAGATAGATAAATATTACTATACTACTGTTGGTAAATATAAATTATATAGATGTAATGTATGTGGAGCAGTTAGTAGAGGGAGAAAGAATGAGAATATTAACACAATTAAAACAACTACTTTAAATCATTGATTATGGCAGATTAGAAAAGAATTACATTGTATAGTGGTTAGGTTCCTTAGGGGTCTAATATTGTAGATTGGACTTCAGGAGATAGAGTTACTGATATTGCTGCAAATAATAATGCACAAGCCTTTTATTTTGATCAAAATAAAACTTAGCCAGTACCTGCTGGATTTTTAAAATAGAATAACTTTGGTATATAGTTATCACCAGAAGATGTTTATGCAGGTGCAATAGCTCCTATTAATTTAGTAATGAATAAAACTTTATAGGAATATACTAAAAATAGACTTAATGGATATTATGATAAAAATGGTAATGTTAATATTCCCGATAGCAATGTTTCAGTTTATGGATATGAGTAGGCATTAAAGAATCCATTTTTAGATGATTGGTTTAATACCTATATGCTTAATGCTGAAGAATAGTATTTAAAATATAAAGTATCACATCAAAATCTTGCTTCAAGATCTCCTTATGATATTTTATACTATATTCCTATGACTGGTTATATTCAAAGTCCTCATTTTATTAATGGTTTTGCATAGATGGGATTAGAAGCAGATACATGAAAAGATAAATTAATAAATGATGCATTCATGGTAACATTACCTAGTAATGTAATTTTACCGGAGATACGATTAACAAAAGATGGACTTAATAGAGTTGCTGATGCTGTTTCTTCGTCATATTCTGATGATCATACAACTGACACTAGAGTAGGGATATTAAATAATGATGAAAAAGCTTTTGGGGGAAAATTATTAAATAACAATAATTTATTTAATAATGGAGGTAATTCTATCATTGAATATCACCCCTTTAATACTCAAAATAAAGAGCATCAAGAAGTAGGTTTATAGGGATTAATGAAAAGCACTTTAGCTAATTAGGCAACATTATTTAATAATCCTACTGCTAAAAGAATCTTAGGTTATGATAATAGATAGTATATATTTAAACCTAATGAAATTAGTAAAGAGGGAAGAGAAGTGGGAAATGTTTATTTAGGTAGTTATGGGGAATATGTATCTCCGGGTATTCAGGAAGATGAAAATCATAATTTACATTATGTACCATCTGAAAATATGTGGGATGATGCACATGTAAATAATACTTTAAAACAATCTTTTAAGTTTAGGAATCCTGAAGAGGCTAAATATTTTGCTGAACATTATAAAGAAGTTTCTCCATATTCAATGACTAATAATGATGAGTATTCTCCTATAAAAAAATTATTTGACAATGATGAAGATAATTATTCTAAAGGAGGAAGTATAAGAGAAAGAGCTAAAGAAATAAGATTGAAAGTAGCAGAAAAGTTCAAGCCTGTATATGATTATTTATATAATGAAGACATTGAAGATAATCAATATAAAAGAGGAGGTAAAGTAAGAAGAAACACTGGGGAATCAGCATTTGATAGGGATGTAAATACCACATTAGCTTTAGATAAATATAAGAAATATAATACACCTGAATGGAGAGCATTTCTTAAATCTATTGCGTATTAGGAATCTTCATTTAGACCTAATGCTAAATCAATAGCTGGTGCTATAGGATTTTATCAATTAATGCCTTATGAAAATCTTTCCCACTTGACTGAAGCTCAAAAGAAATCAGGCAATTGGAATTAGACTGCATTAATGTTAGACCATATTGAATAGGTTTAGAAAGATATTCATAATAGACTTAATTATGCTACTTTATAGAAAGCTAAAATGATGGGTTTAAATGATTATGATTTATTGGCAATAGCACACTTTAGTGGAGTAGGAGGATTAAGAAAATGGTTAAGACATAGTTCTCCAAATAACTTTAAAGAAGGAGCTAAAGACGGTTATGGAATGTCTTAGTTTGGCTATTTAAAGAAATTTAGAAAAGGAATGGCTAAGTATAGTAATAATCCCGAAAAAGAAACTATAACTCCATTTCCTACAGAATCTCCAACATTTGATTATAAAAAATATACAGAAGCTATTTTAAATCAAGGTTTAGCAAGACTAAATGCATAGTATTCATAGAATTATTAGGATTTACCAACATATGGGCCTACCAAATAGAATGAAAATCCTTTTGAAATAAAATAGTTATAGGATAATTTTTCTTCTCCTTTTCCTCTTCCCAATCAGCTTACTTAGTAGCCCATACAATCTGCTTTTGGTGGAATAATAAATAGAGATAATCCTATATAGAATTATAGTAATAATCCAAATATAGGATTACCTACTGTAAGATATTAAAATAGTTAAATAAAGTTAAATTATTTGCAAAATAAAAATATTGTTATAACTTTGCAATGTAACATTGTTATAACAATAGTGCCCTCTCGTATAGCGGTTATTATGATGGTCTCTAAAACCAAAGAGCAGAGTTCGAGTCTCTGGGGGGCGACTAAATAATTATTATAATATGGATAAACCTAAAGTATTAACTTTTGAAGTTGTCAGTATAGTTTTAATAAGTTTATTTTCACTAGGTTTATTTTTGTCCGTACTAAACATACTTGGGATAATTACATTATCTTGGTTTGTATGTACTTCTCCTATATGGATACCATGTATATCTTTAATTACAGGTGGTTTATATTTCTTAATTGCTTTACATTATCATGACCTAGTGATTATTAAAATAGGAGAAGAAAAGAAGAGAAAAACTAAAACTAAACCTACAGATGAAACTAGAACAACAAACAGAACTAAAACAACAAGCAGAAAATCTGCTAAAACAACTAGAAGAACTAGTAAAAAAGATTAAAGATTCAGATGAATCTAATGAACAATGGGCAATTAACTGGATTGATAAAATCAATCTTTTGTCCATTAGTTTTTAAAAAATGGTGATGGCAAAAATGAAAATAGCACGTGCAAAATAATTGATGATGGGAATCATTAATTATTAGTAGGCATCAATTTTTCTTTAAGTTTGTTTTTATGATGCCTATTCATTCTCTCTGTTAAATTTGGTAACTTTAAGGTTCGATTCCTAGAGAGAATACTATGATACAGTTTTTTAGAAAAAATGGTTGGCAATTAAATCCAGATGATAAAAAATTAAATAACATCATTAAAGCTATTCTTCGAAATGAAGGTAATTGCCCTTGCCAAAGAAATGGCAGTTTTAAATGTCCTTGTGAAGAATATAAAAATAATGATAATTGTCATTGTGGATTATACATTGAAACATAGCCTGAAGTACAAAGGAACGAAGGGATGTGAATACTAGTAAAACACAACTGAAGCGTTGGTCAGCACTTAACCTCTGGGTGTCCTAGTACAGAGGAATATGCGGGATGGTGTAAAGGTAACATATTAGGCTCATAACCTAAGGATTGAAGGTTCGACTCCTTCTCCCGCCACTAATTAATAAAATAATTTAAGTATGGCAATATTAACAAATAAAAAATGGTAGGCATATGAAGATGCTGAAACCTTAGCTAGATATTAGGATATAATGGATGATCCTAAACGAAAAAGAGCAGCTATTTTAGAAGCAAAGAATAAAGCAAAAGATTTAAATAAAAGAGCTTCTTTAATGTAGAGAGCAGCTGGAGGAAAGATCACAACTAAAAATAAAAAGTAATATGGATATAAACTAGGAAAATATTGATTATGATAGTATTCCTGTTTATTATTGTAAAAATTGCTTGTCTTTAAGGATTCTAGATATAGATGCTATGGAAGAATCTGATTATTGTGATGAATGTGGTTCTAC
>JALFMW010000372.1 GCA_022782605.1 Clostridium sp.
AGATTAATAATAAAAGTGGCTACTAAACTTGTACCAGACAGTGATGTTGAAGATGATGATGTAAAAGTTGTTAAATATATAGATGATAGAATGATTGAAACACCTTCAATAGCTTTAGTAAGTGTTGAAAAAGAAACACTAAGAATGGGTGAAAAATCAAGAGAAAGTTTAGATAGTGCTATGACTGGTATTTTTGAAAAATCAGAAAAAGATTTATCTAACACATTAAAGAAAGAAAAAGTAATAAATGAATTACAAAAAACAATATTAAATTATTTACTTAAATTATCAAAAGCTCCATTAAATGAAGAATCAAGAGAAGTTATAGATTCATTATTTAATACAGTTAATGATATAGAAAGAATTGGAGACCATGCTGAAAACTTAGCTGAATTAGGTAAAAGTAGTATAGTTAATGATGTAGTATTCTCAGATAATGCTAGAAGCGAGTTAAGTGATATGTACAATAAAGTATTATCAACTTATACTTATTCATTAGAATCAATGAGAACATCAGATGTGGATCTTGCATGTAAAGTAATAAAAATGGAAGAACAAGTTGATATTATGGAAAAAACATGTAGATTAAACCATATGAGAAGATTAAATAATAACATGTGTAGTATAGACAATGGTATTATTTACTTAGAAATATTAACTAACTTAGAAAGAGTTTCTGATCATGCAGTAAATATAGCTCAACAAGTTATAGCACAAAGTGTAAATTCAAAATAGATAAGTTAAACACCTTAAAAATAACTCTTATTTTTAAGGTGTTTTTAATTATAATTATTTTAATAGAGTAATGAACTTATTTTTCATGTTTTTAGAAATATAAATCAATAAAATTATTAATTTTTAAAAATTAATAATTAAACTTATAATAAAAAACATATGCATTAAATAATTTTTTAACAAGAAGCCAAACTAATTTTATGGTATAATTTTATGATGTAAATACTATATAAAGAGGGAGTAAAATTATGAATAAAATTAATTTTAATTATAGCAAAGCATTAGATTTCTTTTCAAAAGATGAGGTAGATGCCCTACAACCATATGTTGATTTAGCTCATCAAATGCTTCATGAAAAAACTGGTTTAGGAAATGATTTTTTAGGGTGGGTTGACCTGCCAGAAAACTACGATAAAGAAGAATTTGCAAGAATAAAAAAAGCAGCTGAGAAAATACAATCAGATTCAGATGTATTAGTTGTAATAGGTATAGGTGGTTCATACTTAGGAGCTAGAGCTGCTATAGAATGTTTAGGACATTCATTCAGAAATAATTTAACTAAGGAGGAAAGAAAAACTCCAGAAATATACTTTGCAGGAAATAATATAAGTTCAACTTATTTAATGGATTTATTAGATGTAATAAAAGATAAAGATGTATCATTAAATGTTATATCAAAATCAGGAACTACTACTGAGCCAGCAATAGCTTTCAGAGTTTTAAAAGAGTTTTTAGAAAATAAATACGGTAAAGAAGAAGCTGCAAAAAGAATATATGCAACTACAGATGCTAAAAAAGGTGCATTAAAACAAGTATCTGATGAAGAAGGATATGAAACATTCATAATACCAGATGATGTTGGAGGAAGATTCTCAGTATTAACACCAGTTGGGTTATTACCAATAGCTGTTGCAGGAATAGACATAGATGCAATGATGAAAGGTGCAAATGATGCACGTTTAGATTACTCAGTATCTGACTTAAATAAAAACGATTGTTATCAATATGCAGCTGTTAGAAATATATTACATAGAAAAGGTAAAGATATAGAATTATTAGTAAATTATGAGCCAAGTTTACATTTTGTAAGCGAATGGTGGAAACAATTATATGGAGAGTCAGAAGGAAAAGATCAAAAGGGAATATTCCCAGCATCAGTAGATTTTTCAACTGATTTACACTCAATGGGACAATATGTTCAAGATGGAAAAAGAATACTATTTGAAACTGTTTTAAATGTTGAAAAACCAAGAAGAGTTATAGAATTAAAATCAGAAGAAAAAGATTTAGATGGATTAAATTACTTAAGTGAAAAAACAATGGACTTTGTCAATGAAAAAGCATTCCAAGGGACTCTACTTGCACATACTGATGGACAAGTTCCTAATTTACTAATTAATATACCAACATTAGATGAGTATAACTTTGGATACTTAGTATACTTCTTTGAAAAGGCTTGCGGAATAAGTGGATACTTATTAGGAGTAAATCCGTTTAACCAACCAGGTGTTGAAGCATACAAGAAAAATATGTTTGCACTATTAGGTAAACCAGGTTTTGAAAAAGAAAAAGAAGAATTAGAAAAAAGACTTTAGAAATTAAGGTTTAATTAAGATTAAAATATTATAATGAAATCATCATAAGAGAAATATATCACTTGTGATGATTTCTTTTTTTATAAAGATTCAATAAATAGTAATAATATAAATAAGGTTATAATATATTTATTTTGTTAGGAGGAGAAAAAATGTCTAGAAAAAGAGGTATAGGTTTAGTAGTTGTTGTAGCTGTAATATGTTCAGTATTAAGCTCATTTTTAACGGTGGTAGTATTAAAAAATAATTTAGGATTTTCGTCAAGTACAACGTCAGGAACACAAAGTATTAGTATAAATAGTAGTGGGAAAAGTACAAATGTATATCAAGCCGTAACAGAAAAGGCAATGCCATCAGTTGTAGGAATTACAACGACAACAATAAGTAGAGATAATATGTTTTCAATAGCAACAGAATCAGAAGGTGTTGGAACTGGTATAATAGTTGACTCAAATGGATATATACTTACAAACTCACATGTTATATCAGATGGAGAGGCAAGATCAGTTAATGTATTATTTAATGATGGTTCAAGTATAGATGGACAAGTACTTTGGCATGATGCACAATTAGACTTGGCAGTAGTAAAAGTAAATAAAACAGGGCTTACTCCAGCGGAACTTGGGGATAGTGATGAAGTTAGAATTGGTGATATAGCCATAGCAATAGGTAATCCACTGGGACTAGAGTTACAAAGAACTGTAACACAAGGTATAATAAGTGGATTAGATAGAACTATAAAAACACAAACTGCAACTATGACAGGGCTTATTCAAACTGATGCAAGTATAAACTCAGGTAATAGTGGGGGACCATTATTAAATGAAAAAGGTCAAGTAATAGGAATAAATACAGCTAAAACATCTGAAGGTGAAAGTTTAGGATTTGCAATTTCAATAAATCAAGCAAAATCAATAATAGAATCAGTAATAAAAGATGGAAGTTATGAAAAAGTAACTCTTGGCATAAGAGGGTATGATGCATCAACTTATGCAGCTTATGTAGGATCTCAGGGCCAAGAAGTAGCTACAGATGAAGGTGTATATGTTGGAGAAGTAGTATCAGGTTCAGCAGCTGAAAAAGCTGGTGTTAAATCAGGAGATATAATAGTTAAAATAGGAGATACAAAATTAGCAAGTATGTCAGATTTAACTAAATGTTTATATACTTATAAATCTGGAGATTCAACTAGTTTAGTAGTTAACAGAGATGGAAAAGAAGTTAAATTAAATGTAGCTTTCTAAAAAATATATGTATAAAAAATAGCGAACTCAAAAGAGTTCGCTGTTTTTGTGCTTTAATATAAAGTTTTATAATTATACATTATTCATTTGTAGCTTTTGTATGACATGATTCACTTGATGGACATGAAGAACAAGAACTACAACCTTTTGATTTTTTAGTAAACATCCTAAATAATATTAAAATTGCAATTATAACTATAACTCCACCTATTATATATTCTATTGAAGAGCTATTACCTAAAAACAAGTTAGCAATAGTGTTGAATATAAATGCAACAACCCAAGCAAGTAAGAATTGATAAGATAATGAAATCATCATCATTTTGTTACCATATTCCTTTCTCATTGTTGCTAGAGATGCTATACATGGAGTATATAGCGCTGAGAATATTAAGAATGAATAAGCAGTTACACCAGTAAATACTGTTGGTAAAACTTGATGTAAATTTCCAAATAAAACTATCATAGTATTAACAACAATTTCTTTTGCACCAAGTCCAGAAAGTAGTGCAACTGAAATTCTCCAATCTTTAAATCCTAAAGGAGCAAATATTGGTGTTAAAATTTTTCCGAAACCTGCTAAGAAACTTTCATTCATATTTTCTGTAAATCCAGCAAAGTTAAATGATGATAAGAACCAAATAACTACTGACATGGCAAACATTACAGTAACGACTCTTATTAAGAATCCTTTTGATTTATTCCAAGTATTTTTTAATAAAGCCGATAAAGTCGGTATTTTGTACTCTGGTAATTCTAATACAAAAGGTTCAGCCTCAGTTTTATATACAGTTTTATTTAAAACAAGAGCAACTAATATTGCCACAACTATTCCTAATAAATACAAAGAAGTAGTAATTAGAGCTTCATTTTTAGGGAAGAAGATTGCTACAAATAAAGCATATATAGGTAATTTTGCTCCACAAGTCATAAGTGGAGAAATCAATGCTGTTATTTTTCTATCTTTTTCACTTTCCAAAGTTCTAGTTGCCATTATGGCTGGTGAAGCACATCCAAGTCCCATAACCATCGGTATGAAGGCTTTACCAGATAAACCAACTTTGCTCATTATTTTATCCATTAAGAATGCTGCTCTTGACATATATCCACTATCTTCAAATAATGATATTCCAAAGAATAAAGTAAATATTAATGGGAAGAATGGTAAAGTACCAGCAATTCCTCCAAGAACACCATCTATTATAAGTGATCTAAACCATTCACTAGAATTTGCTAATAATCCATCCATTGGAGTCATTACATAGGTTTCTATAATTCCAGTTAATCCTTCTTGAAGAGGTCCACCAACCCAATCAAAGGTGAATTTGAATAATAGTAGTAATATTCCTATAAATAATGGATAAGCTAGTATAGGGTTTAACATTATGTTATCTATACGGTCACTTATAGATTCTTTGCTCTCAATAGGAGCTTTACTACAATTAGATATAATTTCTTCTAATTTCTTATAAGTGCTAGTTTCATCACCAAAGTCTATTGAATAATTCACCTTTTGTTTTGAACAATTTTCTATTACTTTTTCTATATTTTCTAAACCAGATTTTTTCTTAGCTATTATAGGTAAAATAGTAACATTTAATTCCTTAGCTAATTTATCATAATCAGTTTTAATTCCTTTTGCATCAGCCAAATCAACCATATTTAGTAAAAGTATGATTGGCTTATTATATTTCATAAGTTGAGTAGTTAAGTATAAGTTTCTATCTAAATTTGAAGCATCAACTACATTGACGATAACATCAACATCTTCATTTTCTAGATAAGATTTTGATACTTTTTCTTCGTTTGAGAAAGTATCCATAGCATATATACCAGGTAAATCAACTATTTTTATATTGTCATTTAGATAACCTTCTTTTTTTTCAATTGTTACTCCAGGCCAGTTACCAACATATTGATTAGAACCAGTTAATAAATTGAATACCGTCGTTTTACCAACGTTAGGGTTACCAAATAAAGCTACGTTAATCAATTAAACCACCTCGTTGTCTTTCAAATAGATATTCTTTGCATCAGATTTTCTTAAAGCAAGATTTAGTCCTCTAAAATTTACTATTATTGGATCTCCTAGAGGAGCTATTTTTTTTATTTCTATTTCTGTGTTATTTATACATCCTAAAGCAAGTAATCTTTTTGCTAATCTTTCGTCACCATCTATGTTATGGATAGTACCCTTTTGACCAATTTTTAAGTCGTAAACAGTCATCATTAATACCTCCTAATGAAATTCATTTTCAATTAAATTATATCGATATTTAAGCAAAGTGTCAATATAGTTATAAAAGCATTAATATAATTATAATAATAAAAGTTATTTCATAAAGTACAAAGTGTTAGTAATTTCAACATATAAATAAGCTACGAATATAAATAAGAAAGATATATAAAAAAATTTAAAATGTAGAGTATTTACACTAGATATTGTATTATAATATTAGGCTATAAATGGAGTTGAATATAATGAAAACAAAAAAATTGACCTTTTTGAGTTTAATGGTTGGATACAGTTTGATATTATACATAATTGAGACATATATACCGAATCCTTTGATAACTATCTTCCCAGGTGCTAAGTTAGGTTTATCAAATATAATAACCCTTATATCGTTGATGATTTTAGGCATAAAAAATACATGTATAATATTAACAGTAAGAATAATACTTTCTTCAATATTTACTGGACCAATATCATATTTATTGTTTAGTGCAGGTGGGGCATATTTAAGTTTAATATGTATGTATTTTGCGAGTAAAGTTAAGGGGTTTTCTCTTATAGGGGTAAGTATAATTGGGGCTATTGGACATAATGTAGGTCAACTCTTAGTAGCTAGTTTAATTGTAGAAAATATTAATATGGTAGGGTATTTACCATTCATGCTTATAACATCTTTAATTACAGGGATGTTTGTAGGATTAGTATCAAAGTATTGTTGTCCTAAAATGGAAAAATTTTCTAAAAAAACATTGACGAAGAATAACAATTTTTGATAGAATCAAATAAAATACATGTTGATAGTGGTGGTTTTTTTATGGAGAAAAGCGAATTAGAAGCACTAAAAAAAGAAATTGAAGAAGTAAGACAATTAATAAATACATATATAGAATATCCTGAAATATTCAAAGATGAGCTAGCAGATTCAAGTGTAAAAATTGATATGTTAATAAATGAATATATAAAGTTAAGTAAGTAACCCACATAGATGTGGGTTTTTTTGTTTTTATTTTATGATTTTAAAATGATAAATATGAGTATAATAAATTATAATTGCAAATAAGAAAATAAGTTTTATTTATAAGTTTATTGTAATAAAAGGTGATTAAATGTTTTTTTCAAGACTTATTCATAGCATAATTATCATATTAATATCGTGTTTATCCTTAAAAGTTATACAGTTTGCTTTGAAAAGCATATTCAAAATTACAAAATTTGATGAAAGATATGAAAATACACTCTGTAGTGTACTATGTTCAGTATCTTATTACATAATGTTTATTTTAAGTGTAATTTTAATATTAAGAGAATTTGATATAGTTGATGCTACTGCATTTGGTTCATTAGTTACTGGAGCAAGTATAGTTGGTATAGTAGCAGGTGTTGCATCACAAAGCATACTAAAAGATATTTTTAATGGATTTTTTATATTATTTGAAAAGCAAATTCAAGTTGGCGATTTTGTAGTGATTAATGAAGAATTTCGAGGTGTCATTGAGGAGATAGGAATAAGAAGTACCAGCCTTAGAGATTGGGATTTAAAAAGGATAACTATACCTAATGGCAATATTAATAGCATTAGAAATTACAGTAAAGATGTCATGAGAGTTATAGTTCATGTTAGAGTATCATATGAAGAAGATCCTTTAAAAGTATTAGATTCTTTAGAAGAAGTATGTAATATTATGAATGAAAAATATAAAAATGAATTTGTAAAAGTAAGACCATCTAGTAAAGAAGGATTTAAAGTATATGGAATAACTGATATTGAAAAAATATCAATTGGAGCAAAGTATACTATAACAGGAGTAGTAAGAAGCAAAAAATATTTCGAAATACTTAGAAATGCAAAATTACAAGTTCTAATTGTCTTTAAAAAGAATAATATTAAAATTGGTTATCCAACTAGTGTGAATATATTATCAAATGAAGATAATTTAAATGAAGAGATTTAAATAAATACAAATAAATAATGAAATCATATATTATATTAATAAAAGTATTTTATATGGAAATACATTTATAAATGGTTGATTTTAAGGGTGATATAATGGGGGAAATGTTATTAAGTAATAAAGAAGTAATTTTAAAACTTTTACTGGCAGTTATAGTAGGAGGATTTACTGGTTATGAAAGAGAAAAATCAAATCAGTTTGCAGGATTTAGAACGCATATTTTAGTTTCCATAGGAGCTTGTATTACATCTATTATAGCTTTAGAATTA
>JALFMW010000071.1 GCA_022782605.1 Clostridium sp.
TAGAGAGTTAAAAAGTAGTGTATTAGACATAGAACACTATAATAAATTAATTAATCGCTATAAGGGCGCTAGAGTGCTTATAATCGATGACTTATTTAAAGATAAGATTAGAAGTGGAAAGTTAATAGGAGAATTAAAAGAATCTGATTTGAAATACATTTACGAAATCTTAAATTATAGATACCTGAACTACTTACCAACTTTAATAAGTACCGAATGTACTCCAAACCTATTAATACAGCTCGATGAAGCACTAGGAGGGCGTATTTTAGAGTGTTGTGGTAAAAGATTTGGAGTGGTTTTTAAGGAAGATTGTAATTACAGATTAAGAGAGTTTATGTAGGTGGATAAATTGTTAAGGATAATAGAAGTAATACCATATAAAACGTTTAAACAGAAAATGAAAATTACAAAAAGTTTAACTGGTAACTACATAATAGAAGATTTAGGAAACTTGTTATATATACAAAGATGGGAAGTAGAGAAGTAGGTAATATAAATGGTAACGATAACAGGAATAAAAAAAGATAAGATTATAGAAATTTTAAGGAGGAATAAAAAAATGGTTAATTTTGATTTATTACAACAAGGACATTTGTTTAGCATACAAGTAAACGGAAAGGAGGTTATTCCCCTTTCTGAGGAAGAAATTATCTTTGTCCATGATAAATATAGACAAGCTTATAAAAAGCCTTGTGTGGACGATTTAATGGAGAGAATAGAAGAATTAGAAGATGAGTTAATATTAAAAGATTCCGAATACGATGAACTAGAAGAAAAATATGACAGTCTAGTTAATTGGGCATTAAAGGCAAAACAGACAAAAGAAGAGTTAGAAAAAGATAATAGGGAATTAGTAACTAAAATATATTTTTTAAGAGATGAATTAAATGATTGGAAAAAAATGTGTAAAAAACTTAAAGGAGAAAGTTATGACAGATAAACAACTTAATATTTTTTGGATAATTACTTTAGGAATTGCCTTTGTGATAGCTGTAATAGTCGTATTTAAATAAATGGAGGGATTGAAATGGATAAAAAGTACAAATTAATAAAAAGTGATATAAAAGGATTATACAGAGTTAAAGCTGTAAGAGATTTTGGAGATGTAAAAAAGGGTGATATTGGAGGTTATGTGCAAAGCGAAGATAACCTAAGCCATGAAGGATATTGTTGGGTACATTATAATGCAAAGATTGATGGTAATGCAAGAATTTATGGTAATGCAAGAATTTATGGTAATTCCGAAGTATCGGGTTGTGCTGTAATAGATGGTAATGCAAGAATTTATGGTAATTCACGAGTATCGGGTTGTGCTGTAATAGATGGTAATTCAAGAATTTGTGGTGATTCCGAAGTATGGGATTATGCTATAATACGGGATAATGCACTAATTTATGGGGATAGCGTAATAAGTGGAAATGCTTTTATAGATGGCGATGCAGAGATAAAAACAGGGCGACATATTGGATATATCGAGGAAAAATTTAAAAACGTTTTATATATACAATGTAAAGCTAGCTTAATAACAGTTTATACGGACATGAACAATATTATAAAGTGTAACATAGGTTTCCAAAAAAGAATGACTTTAACCGACTTAATAAACAGAATTAAGGAAGATGGAGGCATGAACGAACATAGAGAAGAGTATGTAAGAATAATGAAAAATGCACATTTGTTGCTGGGATAGGAGGAATTGAAATGGAAAAGAAAAATGAAATTATTATACAAAAATTAAGCAATGTTTTAGAGGAGTTGGAATTTTTAATTCAAAACTGTCCTTGTATAGTAGGGTTAGGAAACTACCCTACAGCATGCATTGACGGTTTTGACTGCACAGAATGTTGGATTAAAGCGCTAAGAGCAAACGAAAGAGGAGTCTAGTTGTAAAGATGAATAGTAAAGCTTATTATAAATTACACAAAAAAAGACAGGAATTAGAAGAAGAAATTTAAATTTTGGAAAAAAGGAGTATGTGAGTATGAAAAAACGCTATTATTTAAAAGAGAAGAAAAGATTAAAAAGAGAAATTAGAGAAGAAGAAAAGAAGCCTAGTTTTGAACAAGCATTACTATTCTTTTCGGAGATGTTAAGATGGAGAAATTTAGATAATCTAAGTTGGTTAGAAATAAAATGGAAACAAGGCAAGAAAAAGTTTAAATAAAGTAGCTTATAAGAAATTAAGTGGGGATTAACCCCACTTTTTTTATATATGTATATCTGCAAAATCGCAAACCAACACTGTAACTGGTACTTTAAATTCTTTTGCTAAAGTATTTAAGACTGGTAAGCTTGGATTGCTTTTTTTACCTCTTTCTAATTGGCTTAAATAGGATGGACTAATTCCTGTTTTTTCGCCTAATTGTGTTATTGTTAAGCGTTCTCTTATTCTTAAAAGTTGTAGTTTTTTCATGTTCACACCTCGTATATTCTTATATTTATTATAGCATATTACAAGTAGTGGTAACAATAAAAAGACCTCCAGTATATGGAGGTTCTCTTTTAATAATGATGTTTAAGATGTACATGTACTTCTAATTTTTTCTTTTTAGAAGTAGATTTTTTAGCTCTTCTTTTTCTA
>JALFMW010000148.1 GCA_022782605.1 Clostridium sp.
CATGTCTATATTATTATATATAAAATCTTTAAGAACTACTGTTGAGTTTTTGTCATATAACCATACCCAACCAGCATTTTTATAAATTCCGCCTTTTACATGGATATCATCCATTATAGGGAACTCAGCACTTTTAATAGAATTACCGCTGTTTAATATATTTAAGGCAGTTAATCCGTATTTTAGTAAGTCTGAACTAGGTATATTAGTTTTCACATATGGAAGTAGTGAATCTAATAAGCTAGGATATTTTGTTATTGGAAGTGACTTAGCTTTATCAGCTATGGCCATAAGAACTTCTTTTTGTCTGTTATCTCTAGCAATTGCACTATCAACCTTTCTAACACGTGCAAAACTTAAAGCTTGGTATCCATTTAAAGTTTGAGTACCAGCATGAGTAATTGGCTGGAAATCACCTTTAGATGTTGAGTTGTAAAATTTATAAGATTCTTTAGCATACTTATTAATTTCATTTATATTGTTTTCAGGTACATTAACCTCTACACCACCAAGAGTATCTACAATACTCATTAGAGAGTTGAAGTCAACTTGAATAATTTTATCTATACCTATGCCGAATTCATTTTCTATTGTTTCAAATAACATAGGCTCTTGTCCCCAAAAATAAGCTGCATTAAGTTTTCCAGGAGCTCTTCCTGGTAATTGAACATAAGTATCACGAGCTAGAGAAGTAAGCTTGATGCTTTTATTAGTATTATCTATAGTAAGAATAATCATAGAATCTGTTCTACAAGATGTTTCTCCAGGTCTAGCATCTGTTCCTGTTAATAGTATATTAGTTATACCCTTTACTTCTTCTATTTTAGATTGATAATCAGTTTCCTCATGTATTGAATTTAATTTAAAATAAGCATATCCGAATACAAAAAGAGGAATAGCTACTAACAAGAATAGACTTGTTATTAGAATTTTTTTAAACTTTGACATTTTTATTTTCCCTTCTTGACTTTAAAAATTATTTAGTTATTGATTAAGTAAATACTTTCATTAACTAAGGTTTAGATACATATCTAATTATATCGTAATTTGTAAAAAAATAAAAGTTAAAAATACGGGACCCCGGGGTATGGTTACGGGACCCCGGGGTCCCGAAGGGCCTTGAATAAGATAAAGTATATATGGAGAGAATGCAAATATTAAATAATAAGGAGGTGCAATTATGTCAACGAAAAGAAGGGTTTGGTTTGAAGGTGCTACATATCATATAACAGCAAGAGGGAACAGGAAGGAAGAAATTTTTAGAGATAAAAGGGATTATAATGTATATTTAAACATTATGGAGGAGTCTATTGAATATTATAAAGACTATAATTATAAAATACTATCATATTGTTTAATGAGCAATCATATACATTTTATAATTGAAACGGATATAGAGCCTCTGGGACTGTTAATAGCTAGATCTCACTCTGTATATACTAGGTATTTTAATAGAAAATACGACTATGTAGGTCATTTATTTCAAGGAAGATACTTTTCAGAGTTAATAAAGGATGAGAAGCAGTTATTAGATGCATCTAGGTATGTGCATTTAAACCCAGTGAAAGCGAAAATAGTAGAAAGTCCAGAGTGTTATAAGTGGTCTAGCTATGCAGCTATAATAGGCATAAGAGAAGTCAATTTAGTAGATCCTAAGTCATTATTGAAGTATTTTTATCATGGAGATATATCGTATAAGGAATTTGTGGAGAGTGGTATAAAATAACCCCGGGGTCGACCCCGGGGTTTGGTTTTACAGTGGATAATAAAATCCTGTTAATACATTGTTTTTTAGATAAACAGCACATACAAATGCAAGAATACATAATGCTATAAATACAAAATCAATTCCTTTTAGTTTTTCATAGCTATACCAAGTTCTTTTTCTTTTTTTACCAAAAGATCTAAGCTCCATAGCATTTGAAACAGTTTCTATTCTTTTAATAGAAGAAGAAACAAGAGGAACAAATATTGTTGTATAGTTTTTTAATATTTCACCGATACTTCCTTCACCTTTACGGAAGGCTAGTCCTCTAGCTTGTTGTGCATCTAGTATATCTCTGTATTCACGTTGCACATCTGGAACGTATCTAAAGGCAATGTTTATGGCATAGGCTATTTTATAAGGTACACCTATTTTGTTTAAACTACTTGCAAATTCACTTGGATGTGTTGTGAATATAAATATGGCAGTTACAGGCATAAGAACTGCATATTTTAATGATATTGTAAGAACATAGAATAAAGTTTCTTTATTTATATAAGTATATCCTATGTTGATTAATTCAGTGTTGCTTCCAACTAATTCACTTCCGTATTGTGGAGTGATTAGTAGGATGAAAATTACGTTTATTATATTGAAGACTACCATTATCCATAGTAGTGGTTTAATTGTTTTTGATGGTATTTTGGCAAAATACAGCATAATAGCACTAATTAAGCCCATTACTAAGAAAACTCTTAGATCAAGAAACATTACTGTTATCATTGTCCATATTACAAATAATAAAATCTTACTTACACCACTTAATTTATGGAAAATAGAGTCACCTTCAATATAGAGAGTTTGAGCTCTACTCATTGATTTCACCTATCTTTCTAAGTCTATAAAGAATTGTACAAAATCATTTGTATTAGCTATACCTATTGATTTAGCTAATGTTGATAATGACGTTTCTTTTAAATTTGCTTTTTTGATTATATTTTCGTCAGTTAAAATGTTTGATGGTTTATCATCGGCGATTTTTTCTCCAGCAGATAAAACTACAGCTCTATGACAGTATTCTAAAGTTAACTGCATATCATGAGTGATAAGTATTATAGAAATACCTTGAGCAGATAATTCTTTTATAAATTCCATAAATTCAGTATAGTGTTTATAATCTTGACCAGCTGTTGGTTCATCTAAGATTATTACCTCAGGATTTATGGCTAAAATAGAGGCTATAGTAACTCTTTTCTTTTGGCCGTAGCTTAGAGCAGATACTGGCCAATTTCTATATGGATATAAACCGCATATTTTTAAAACTTCTTCAACTTTTTTATCTATTTCTTCTTTAGAATAATTTCTACATTTTAATCCTAGGGCAATTTCATCCTTAATCATATGTTGAGATATCATTTGATTTGGATTTTGCATTACATAACCAATTGAAGAACCTTTTTGCTTTATTGACCAAGAATCTATACATTGGTTATTTAAGAATATACTACCTTTTTGAGGTTTTAAAATTCCTGTTATTAATCTACATAAAGTTGATTTTCCAGCACCGTTATTTCCTAAAACAGCTAGGATTTCACCCTTATTAAGATGGAAAGATACATCATTTATAGTGTTTTTTATTCCATCATGAGAAAATGCTAAATTCTTAACTTCAAGAATTTTTTCTTCCTTTATTATAGAGTCTTTATTAGAAGTTTCATTATTGAACCAATTCTTAAGAACTTCTTTATTTTTTTCATCTATATTAGTTAAGTCTTTTAAATTTTCTGACTGAGAAATATCACAACCAGCTAATTTCATAGCTTCTAAATATAAAGGCTCTCTAAGTCCGTTATTTTTTAATAAATCTGATTTTAATATTTCATCAGGAGTACCAAATCCTTGTACCTTCCCTTTGTTTACTACGATAACTTTATCAAAAGGTTGTTCAAGGACATCTTCAATTCTATGTTCAACTATAATTATTGTTTTATTTGTTTTTTCATGAATATCATTTATCAACTGCATGATTTCTTTACCAGAAGCAGGGTCTAAGTTTGCTAAAGGTTCATCAAATAAAAGTACTTCAGCATCACTTCCTAAAACTCCCGCAAGTGAAACTCTTTGCTTTTGCCCACCAGATAATTCGTATGGACTATGATTTATAAAATCAACCATATTTACAAGTTCAAGTGCATCTATAACTTTAACTTTCATTTCCTTAAGTGGTATGGCATTATTTTCAAAGTTAAATGCCACATCTTCACCAACAGAAAGACCTATAAATTGAGAGTCCTGATCTTGAAGTATAGTACCAACTTTTTTACTAACATCTGATAAACTTTCTTCATAAGGTTTAATATTATCTATTATAAGTTCACCTTCAATTTCTCCATTGTATGAAAAAGGAATAAGTCCATTTATACAGTGAGAAAGAGTTGATTTACCAGAACCACTTGGTCCAACTATTAAGACTTTTTCGCCTTTATTGATAGTTAAATCTATATTCTTTAAAGTTTTATCAACTACGTTATTGTATTTAAAACTAAAGTTTTTGAAACTTATCATTTTTTTCTCCTATTCTAAACCTGACCCCGGGGTCACGTTTTTTAATCTTCTATACGTAAGTTACTATTTTTTTTGTTTGCTCTTACAAATCCAAGTATTGTTGGAACTCCGATTCCTAAGAATACTATTGCATTTGTAAATATGGCAAGGCCTGCTTGTATGTGCATTTTATCCAGTGGTTCACCCATAACTACTACGTCAAATCCAGCAGCAAATATAAATGCAAGTATTATACCGATCATACCTGTAACAATTAAGTATGCTACGTGGAATTTACTGCAAAGTCCATCTTTTATACTGAACTTTTTACATCTAAAAACAAATCCCATAAATAGTCCCATTATGCCAGAGCTAGCTACCCAGCCCCACCAGATTCCCCATCCAGCAATCATATCTGTTAACATGTGACCAATAAATCCCATGCTAAATCCAACAAGTGGACCAAATAAAGCTGAGAAGATAGTAAGTAAAGCTACGGCAGGTTTTAGTTGTGTATTAGGACCTATGGGAATACCAACAAATCCTAAAGCTCCGTATAATGCTGCAGCAACACCTATTGTAACTATTGTTTTAGTGTCTAATTTTATCATGTTACTCGTCTTTCTCCATTCTGTTTATATTATTAAATATTCCGTTTATTATTCCAAATTTGATAAGCGTTTAATTTTATACCTATAAAATAGCTTTTTAAACATAAAAAAAATCTCTTGCCAGAAGGTAAGAGACTATATCGCAATCTTATCTTCCAGAATTCATCTGTAGGAATTAGCACCTTTGTCATAATGACCGGTTGCTGGGTTTCATAGGGCCAGTCCCTCCACCTCTCTTGATAAGGAATATTTCATTTTTGTACGAAGTCTATTTTATAAGGAAAGTCGAACTTTGTCAAGATTAAATATAATTAAGTAAAAATATATATTATAAAAATGCAAATAAATAACCTCTGAGAAAAATTCCTCAGAGGTTTGACTTTAGTAGTTTAATTGTATATTACTATTATCTTTTAAGTATTCATGTTTATCCATATCAATATCTTTATTTATAAAGTCTTGTAATACTTGTCTTGAGTTTAGGTCGTATAACCAAACCCACCCAGCATTTTTATAAGAACCACCTTTTACGTGAACGTCGTCTATTATAGGGAA
>JALFMW010000150.1 GCA_022782605.1 Clostridium sp.
CTAATTTAAAAAAGAAAATTCAACTCTAACGTAGGTTCTATCTCTTCAAAGTCTAACATAAAGTGTTGATAAGAACTATACGTAAGTTATAAGAACTTATAAAACTTATTGAGTTTCTACTATTCTTACTTACTAAAAAAAAGAATAAAAGTGTAAGGAACTGTTCTGCAATTGTCTTTTCTAATAATAAATCGGTTAAAATAGTTTAACAGTTCCGTTCAAGTAGATAAGTTGTATATACTTCAAAATATACCTAGACTAAGTCTTTTATTAGTAATCTTAACTAGCTAAAATAAGAACTATTATGCTTCCTTAGCTCAGTTGGTTAGAGCGGCTAATTTTAACGTTGCACCAACTTAAATAATGTTATTTTGCCCATTTAGCTCAGTGGTTAGAGCGGTTGACTGTATAATTCAGAGAAGAATTAAAAACTCAAGACTATAATAAAAAAGCCATTAATGGAATGAAGAGCAGTACTTCATTATAGTCCTAATCAACGGGTCGCAGGTTCGAATCCTACAGTGGGCGCATTTAAATATAAATTATTATGGGAGAAATATTGAATCAAATTATGAAATGTAAAAAGCATGGATAGACAGAATTTCGTAGATATAAAGATGGTACTAGATACCGTTGGAAATGTTTAAAATGTCAATCTGAAGCTGTACAAAAAAGAAGAGACATATTAAAAATTATGGCTATAGCGTATAAAGGAGGAAAATGTCAATGTTGTGGTTACAAAAAATATGTTGGAGCATTAGAATTCCATCATATAGATCCAACTTAGAAAGATTTTGGAATATCTTCAAAAGGATATACAAGATCTTGGGAAAGAAATAAAGAAGAGTTAAATAAATGTGTTTTAGTATGCTCTAATTGTCATAAAGAAATACATGCAGGAATAATTCCATGTCCTACAGAAAATATACAAGATGAAGAAGCAGCTTTAAAAGCTAAGAAGGATTTTAATTCTAATAATATAATTTAATCCGCGTGTCATAGGTTCGAGTCCTATAGGAAGCGCAAATTATGCTTCATAAATAGTATATTAAATCAATAAGTTCGAATCTTACATGAGGCGCAAACTAGAGATATGCTACTATAGTTAAATTGAGTACTCACAAATAGCTGTAGTATAGACGGGTCTTGCATATTAAATTGTTTGGTATAGTACTGTATAAACAAGAAGAGGGTTCTACTCCCTCCTCTAGCGCAATTACGATTAGGAGAAGATATTATTTAATAATAAAAGAATTAACCATGGTAAATAATAACACATTAATTAATGTTCAAAAACTAATATCTTCATGTAAAAATGGAGGTATATTAAAATACTAGTCCGGAAATAGTATTTTATATAGGAAAAATAGCTCTATAACAGGTGGTGTGAATTTACTTCATAATCCTGCTTCTTAGTTTGTATAGCAAGGATTGAGAGGAACACACCGAATGTTAACAAATAAAAATTAGAAAAGAGCTGATGCTGTTACTAAAAAGATTAGAGAGAAGAAAGGTTACGTGGCTTCTGATGAAAACAGACGAGTTGCTGATTATTAGGCGAAATTGGCAGGTTTAGGCTATCTTAAATACTCTGATATAGATGGATATTGGGGCAATAAGACATAGGCTGCTTATTAGAAATTTAAATCTGACTAGAAAAAATAGTCTAATTAGAATTCTTAGAAAAGAATCTAGACAAGATAGCCTAATAATAAACAAACTACTTCTTAGTCTAATTATTAGTTTGTTTAGTATAAGCCAACTTTTTCATAGTTCCATTTTCCTATAGAAGATAGATTAAATGAAAAAGTACAAGTTCCTTATAGAAGTAAATATTATACTAATCCAGATATGTAGGTTATTCAATTCCACAAAGTAACAAAGGGAGTAAGAAACCCTTATCTTGTTCTTGATAAACAAAATCATACTCTTTATCAAATGCAAGGAAATGATACTATAAGAAAGTGGGATGTTTCACTTGGATAGAGAGAAGGAGATGCCTATAATATGTGGTCTGATGCTAAGATTAATGGTAAAAATGTTTACTCTATGACTCCAGCAATGTCGGGAGCCGGAACTTATACAGTAGGAAGGAGAACAACAGAAACAGGTTATACAGAGTCTAACAAGCCTAATATAATCCATTTAAAAAATTCTAAGGGTTAGTATGTTCCAATGTCTATTCATGCTCAAGTAGCAAGTAGAAAAGGACAATGGGATAGTGGTAAACGTAGACTTTCATATGGATGTATAGCTCCTGCTTTAGGAACATTCCAAAAAGGATTATCTCCATTTATAAATAGAGGAGATACTTTATATGTATTACCAGAAGAAGCAGGTAATAGATATGAAGAAAATAATGGATAGTTACAAATGGTATTTGATAAAAGAAATGCTCCATCTACTGCAACATAGACAGATCATGGAACATGGACACATAATACAGTAAGAAGATATAATGGTATTATAAAATGAAAAAGATAATTTTATTTCTGTTAGTATTAATAGCATTTAGTTGTACTAAACAGACGGCACCCGATAAACAACAAGAGGAAGAAATTAATCCATTTCATACTCCTTATAAACAATATGTAATACAACCTTACAATATGTCTATAGAGGAAGGAAATAAGTTCGAGAAATATCTTAGAACTATTGGACCATTTGATTGGAGTAATATTTCTGTAGCATATCCAAAGAAACTTGATGATAGTTTTGATAACCCAAATCATACTAGATTTCAAGCACAAAAAATATTAAACTGGCAGAAAAAGAATTGTTCATATAAAGAAACTTGTGATTCCATTATAATTGTAATAGGTTATATTCATGATGATATATCTATTCCTTTACATGGAAAATCTGATTGGGGAATACAGGGATTAGGTTCTATTGGAAAATATCAATGTCTTGTATCTGACTTTAGAATTAAAAATAAGAATGACTTATGGAAAGTTACTTTACATGAAATAGGTCATGCTTATGGGTTAAATCATTGTCCTAATAATTCTTGTATAATGCAAGATTGTAAAGGTAAACCCAATTGGAAAAATAAGAAATGGTTTTGTAATCATTGCGATAGTATATGGAATCCGGCAGGATTAGATTAAAGGTAGAGCTGTAAGGTTCTGCCTTTTCTTAGGATATTAGCTCAGTTGGTTAGAGCATCTCCCTGATAAGGAGAAGGTCTTGGGTTCAAATCCCGAATATCCTACTTCTTGGCAAGGTCGCGTAAATTGGTCAGAAAACTCGAGCAATTTCTGAATCGTAATAACTTCAAGCTTACAAGAGTATTGGGAAGGAAATTAGTAAAACTAAGAGTAATTGATAGAAATTGTAGCTTAAATAGAAGTCGCCTTCAACGTAAAAGGCTAGGTTGTTAGATCCGATATATAACTAACTATACAGTATATGCGATATTCCGTATTAGGCTAAGCATATACTTGATTTGCGCTCATAGCTCAGTTGGCAGAGCACGAAACTTTAAATTTTTTTAGATTAAACTATTTGAATTTTCAAAAAATTCCATTATATTTGAACTATAAAAAGTTCAACAATTTAAAATTGAAAATTATGAAATGGGATGAAGAAATTGAAAATTTAAAAAGAATGGTATTTGTAGAAGGACTTCCTTATGAAGAAATAGGAAGAATTTACGGATGTACTGGTAATAATATCAAAAAAGTAATGTAGAGAAGGGGTATAGAATTACCAGTTAGATCAAAAAATGCAGGCAAAACTCCAATAAACAAAGGAACTGGTAAGAAATATTATTGTCTTAATTGTGGAAAAGAATTAGATGTATCTAAAGGTATTCATAAATATTGTTCTAATAAATGTTAGCATGAATATGAATATAAAAAATATATAGAAAAATACAAACAAGATAATTCTATAACTAAATCTACTGCTTGGGGATAGATTCCAGCTTATTTAAGACGTTATATTTTTGAAAAATATAATAATAAATGCTGTATTTGCGGTTGGTCTAAAGAAAATCCATATACCCATACAATACCATTAGAAATAGATCATATAGATGGAAATTCTGAAAATAATTCAGAAAATAATCTACGTCTTATTTGTCCAAATTGTCATTCTTTAACTGCTACTTATAGAGGAGCTAATAGAGGACATGGAAGAAATATTACTTGGTCTATAAAATCTAAAGATAAGAGTGCTACTTAGGAAACTTTGTAGTAGAATCTCCCTAACGAAACCGAAGCCTCATAAATAGTAATATTTATTTTGGTGAGGAACTCACTAAATTCACATATGTGATAAATAGCGAAGAGACTATATAGGAGACTCCTAAACAGAAATGCAGGGAGATGAAATAGTCCAGACTACAATATCCTAAAGTTAGGATAGTTTATGTAAAAGTAAATGTAGTATGTTAATTTCGGGGTCCTGGATTCGAGTTCCAGTGGGCGCACCAGTTAGTAATTTTAGGTTAAAGCGTTAACTTAATATAGTTTATAATTATAACATTATGTTCTACTTGGTTTTCCGAGTATAACGTTTTTGATGTGTATGTCATAAAGTTAAATAACTATGGTTTGTGAAAATAGTAGTTATTATTTATAATCATTGTAAAAGATAAAGTATGAAAGAAAGAAATATAACTGTCACTCTTAATAAGGCTAAAGAGTGGTTCAACAGTGGAAATGCAACACTCAGAGAGATTGCACTTCAAGCCTTTAGTGAAGAAGAACTTACTACATTTGATTTTACAAAAATTAAAACATTTGAAGATGCTCTTACTGCTCTTGGATATAAAGAAAGTACTAAAGTATATATAAGAAATACGATTAATGATATTTCTATGTATTCAAGAGCTTCTGCTGCAATGACTAAATTAAATATTATTAGAAAAGCTCTTAATTTAGGTCAAGATTTGCATCTTACAAAAAACCCAAAAGGCTCTTACATCTATTATCCTTACAATCCATTTGTAACTAAGAGTTCTACTTACTATAAGAGTGATATTAACTCAGGTAAAATAGAGGTAATAGGAAAGTTTAAGAGTGAAGGAGAAGAATATAATGTTCTTGGTGGCGACGCTGGTGGTAGTGATGCTAGCTTAGGTGACTTCTACTCTGGCAATGGTGTAGGTTTTGCTGTTGCTTTTATCGGGTTCCTA
>JALFMW010000196.1 GCA_022782605.1 Clostridium sp.
ATATGTTGGACGTCCTGCGATAGCGGAATCAAGAATACTTAAATATGATGGTAAAAATGTAACTTATAAATATACTAGACATGAAGATAATAAGGTTATAGTTGAGACTGTGCATGTATATGAGTTTATAAAAAGGATAATCAGGCATATTCCAGAGAAAAACTTTAAGATGATAAGATATTTTGGAATATATTCTAGAAGAAGTAAAGGAAAAGTTAATTTTATAAAAATGATAGATAAAAGGATATTAAGTATAAGAAAGTCTATAGCAAATTGGGAGAATAGAATATTAGCTATAGCAGGTGTAGATCCGTGTAAATGTCCTAATTGCAAGAATAAGATGAGATTTCATGACATTGTATATCCTAAGTATGGATCAATGAGAGAACGGTTAAGAATAAAGATTATATCAGAAAATGAAGATAAATTAGAAGAAATTCTAGAAAATTACGCTATCACTAAACGTATATTAGGTGGTAAAATAATTCCGAAAACAACGTAGTTGGAGGAGATAAAGTGAATACAGAAGAAATACTATATATTTGTACTAGTTGTGGGATTAAAGAGAATATACCTAAAGAAGTGGTTGAATACTTTGATGAGATGGATCAAAGCAATATTAATGAACCGCCATGCTTTTCATGCGAAAAGTGCGGAGGAATAATGAGGCCTAAAGAATATACTGGGATATACGGAATAAAGTATTAATTAATAGGAAAAATATAGCATAAAACTCATGCTGGTTCTATGCTTTTTAGAGTACTTAAAATTAAATTCTCGAAGGGAGCGTGGCGTTAGCCACTTTTTTTAATAAAATAACAAAAATATTTCAAAATAATGTAAAAAAACTGTTATATTTATTTTTTTTATGATATAATATACTCAATTAAATTAAAAAGTAGAAAAACAATTAATATTTAGTTTTAAAGTTTAAAATTATCTAATAAATAATTTTACCAATGACACTAAAAATAGGTAGAAAGGGAGAGAAAGATGGAAGGAAATAAGATTTCAGTTTTAATTGCAGACGATAATAAAGAGTTTTGCAGTATATTAAATGATTATTTATTAAATCAAAGAGATATAGTTGTTACAGGAATAGCAAAGGATGGAAAAGAGGCTCTAACATTAATTGAGGAAAAACAACCTGATTTAGTTATTCTTGATATAATTATGCCTCATTTAGACGGATTAGGAGTTTTAGAAAGATTACAATCAATGAATCTTGAAAAATTCCCTAGAATTGTAGTTTTATCAGCAGTAGGTCAAGATATGATCACTCAAAGAGCAATTACATTAGGAGCAGATTACTATGTAGTAAAACCATTCGACATGGACATATTTACTAAGAGAATTAGAGATATGTTCAATGATAACGTTCCTACTGAGCCAGTAAGAAGACCAGTAGCAGTAACTGCAGTAGAAACTCCAGTTCAAAAAGGACCTGTAGATTTAGAAACAGAAATTACAAACATAATTCATGAGATAGGTGTTCCAGCACATATCAAAGGGTATATGTATTTAAGAGAGGCTATAACAATGGTTGTTAATGATATGGAACTTCTTTCAGCTGTAACAAAGGAATTATATCCTTCAATAGCTAAGAAGTACAACACAACAGCTTCAAGAGTAGAAAGAGCTATTAGACATGCTATTGAAGTTGCTTGGGGAAGAGGTCAAATAGAAGCAATCAACAAGCTATTTGGCTATACAATTCACAATGATAAAGGCAAGCCAACAAATTCAGAATTTATTGCAATCATTGCTGACAAGTTAAGACTTAAAAATAAAGTATCTTAATAGATAGTAAAAAACACTAAAAGATTTTGATGTATTCAAATAATTTTAGTGTTTTTTTAATAGAAAATAAAAAAAGGCAAATAAGAGCAAATCTCTTACCATTTCTTATTTTAAATAAAGATATTGAAATATTATTAGAGAAAAGTATATCTACCAAATATATTTTATACCAATAAATATTCAATAAGCTATCTCTCAATCAGTTTTAAATAATTGATTAGGAGGTAGCTTATTTTTATGAATACAATTAATAAAGAAGAATTAGAGTCATTAAATAATAATTAATATTTATTAAGGATAAAATATCATATTTATTTAGCAATAAACATAATAGTTATTATAATAATTAATAGGAGTAAATAGCGTGGCAGAGCAACTAGCTGATTGTTTGTTAAGGATATTATTAAGGGGAGATTAAAATGAAATATAGATTAAATTTCAATAATATCAATACTGTAGCACAATTAATAGATGGAGATATACAAAGTGTATTGGAAAATATATTTAATTTAGAATATTGTGGTAGAGAAATTTTAATTAATATAAAAGAACTTGTTATTGGGTTTGAAGAAAATTTCTATACTGGTAATATAATAAACGACAAAGAGGATATAAGTGAAATTATTACATTAATAGATAAATATATTTCTGAAGATGATGTTATTTGTGAAATAAAAAAATTTAAATGCAAAAATTGTGATAAGAAATTTATATATAAACAAGATATTAATTATATGAAAAGTAACTCAAAAGTAATTAAAAATTTTTATGAAGCTCTTCGTACATGTGGGAATTTGTTGAATAAATGTAACATAAATGTTTTATTAGTTCCTGGAATGGAGAAGACAGCTCTTAATGATACTCTAATTAGTGAACAACTAGAAAGACATGTTTATATTCCTGCTGAGAATTCTTGTTTAATACTACAACCAAAAGAATTACCTAAGAAAGATGAACTCTATATCTATAATGTATCTAAGAATATTAATGTGGCATTTAATAAAATTAATTTGTGGCCTGGAGTATTATTATGGAATAAAAAAGAAAAAGTATTTATCCCATTAAGCGAGAAAAAGGGAAAGAAAGAATTAATAACTCTATTTGATTTAATTAATTCAAATAACGGAAATATTTCTGAGATTATGAAGAAGTATAAAGAAAGTAAAGATATATATGAAGAAAGGGAAGATATACATGATAAGTATTATTATATACTTCATTTAAGTGATTTACACTTTGGAAAGGAAAATATTAATGAACAGAAAGACTCGCTTATTACATTTATAGATGAAATTAATAAAGAATTGGAAGATGATAAAATCCAAACTACGATAATTTCAGGAGATTTAGTTGATAGCCCTAAAAGTAAATATTATGAAAAATTTCACAATTTTGATGATGAATTAAAGGGAATAGTTAATAAATCCCCAATTAAGGTATATGGAAATCATGATAAGTATATAAAAGGTAATTTCATTCTTAACTTTATGTATAAAATATATAATAAGTTTGGTGAAAATTCGAATGATTGTAATAAGCAGGTAGATAATAAGATTTTAAACTTTATGTGTACAAAATGTAATAAGATTATTAAATTCTTGGATCCTTGTAATGAATATGTAGATAATATTGAAATAGTAGAAAACTTAAAGCTTATAATTATAAAATTTGATTCAAATGCTAAATATGCAGGTTTATTTGCTGAAGGAAGAATTGGGAATTATCAATTAAAAAAAATAGAGGATGAGCTAAATAAAATTAAAGATAAAGATAAATACTTATGTGTAGCAGTATTACATCATCACCCAGTAGAAATAAAAACAGAAAATAAAATTCAAGAAAATTTTATTGAAAAAGTATTTAATTATATAGATAAACTCCAAGAAAAAGCACTAATTTTGGAGGATGCACTAGAGTTTATAAAATGGATAAATAAAATGAATATTAAAGTAGTATTACATGGGCATAAACATGTTTATAATTTTAACAATGAAAATGCAGCTGATATAATAGGATGTGGTTCATCCATAGGAAAAGTTGATATTACTGATAGGGATGATAAAAATTATCTAACTTTCAATTTAATTAAGGTTAATAAAAATACTAATACTCCAGAAGTATGTTTAACATATAGTAAAAGTGTTAATGATAACGGATTACATCTAATCATTAGGATGATGGGTGAATACAAATTTAAAATATGAATAAATTTTAAATTATTGGTTTAGATTTTTTAGACAAGCTATTGAAGTTGCTTGGGGAAGCGGTCAAATAGAAGCAATCAACAAGCTATTTGGCTATACAAGTCAAAATGATAAAGGCAAGCCTACAAATTGAGAATTCATAGCTATTATAGCTGACAAGTTAAGACTTAAAAACAAAGTTAGCTAAAAGCTAGTGATAGAGCCGTTTCTGTAAAAGATTAAGCCAATAAACTATGTAAAAATAGTTTTGGAAATGGTGAGCTCA
>JALFMW010000381.1 GCA_022782605.1 Clostridium sp.
CTTTTCTCCTTATTTGTTTTATAGTATATCCTATGGAATATTTTATAAAAAGTTACAACTTTTTTATAATTTTATAGAAAATTTTGTAAAAAAAATAGTTCATAAAAGATACCAAAAATGTATTTACAAAATGAACAATTGACACTATAATTGAATCATAAGGAGGTGATAAATAATGGGAATGAAGAGAAAATATGGAAGCTTAACAAGCAATCAACAATTTATCAACATTCGTTGTAGTATTGAAGAGAAGAAAAAAATTCAAGAACTTGCTGCTAAAGCTAAAATTAGTATGAGTCAATATATTATTCTAAAATGTTTAGATAAGAAATAATAAAATTAGGAGTGATTAAAATGAAAGACAACCAAACATTAACTATTATTAATAAGGAGTGTAAAGAAATTCCTGTAATTGATTCTAGGGAAGTTGCTAAAATGCTAGAATCAAAGCATTATAAAATTTTAGAAAAACTTGAAGGTACAAAAGATGGTAAAACTAAAGGAATTATTCCTATTTTAGCTGCCCACGATTTCGTGGTTAGTAATTATTTTATAGAATCTAGTTATAAAGATAAAAGTGGAAAAGAAAATAAATGTTACTTATGTACAAAACTTGGTTGTGATTTTCTTGCAAATAAATTTACAGGTAAAAAAGGAATATTATTTACTGCTAAGTATGTTGAAAGATTTAATCAAATGGAAGAAGAATTAAAGAAACTTTATACTCCATCTTATATGATAGAAGATCCTATTAAAAGGGCAGAGAAATGGATTGAAGAAGAAAAAGAAAGACAACAATTAAGAGAAGAAAATAATTTATTAAAACCTAAAGTAGAATATCATGATAAAGTATTAAATCCTACTGATGAAGAGAATGGATTTACTAAATTATTAACTACTACTGAAGTCGCAAAAGATTTAGGAATGACCGCTAGGCAATTAAACAATATACTGCATGAAAAAAGAATAATTTATAAGCAAGGGAAAACGTGGGTATTATATTCTAAATATGACCATTTGATATCAGAAAAATATTGTGATTATTTTATAAATGAATTTGGAAATTTATTGAAATGGACTGAAAAAGGAAGGAAATTCATAATAGAATTATTAGGAAAATAAAAAAATAAGCAGTAGCCGAAACCACCACTCATTAGTTAGTTTAAATTCAAAATATATAAAACACAAGGGATAATATAATTATAGTTCGCATTCAAATAAAAGTAAAGAGGTGTAAATATGCTATATAAAAGTTCAGATGGAAAAGTAAAGGAAATTTTAGGGAAATATGAAAATATAATATATAAAAGTATTGATAGAAGAGCAAAGGAAATTTTTGAAGAAACTGGAAGTAACGAAGAGAGCTTTAACTTTGTTACTGATGAAATAATTGATTTATTAAAGACGCCATTTAACGGTACAACTTTTATGAGAAAGTTAGTTGATCTTAGAAGTAATTATGAGGAGGAATAATATGGGAAAAGAATTAATTTAGTTGGAGGTTTATATTAATGAATAATTATGAATTAAATTAAAGGAGGTATTTTGTTTATGAGAAATATTAAAGAAGTTATTATTAATGGCGTTACCCTAGAAGAGATACTTAAAAAACATGAAAAATGGTTAAATGGAGAAGAAAGAGGAGAAAAAGCCAATTTAAGTTATGCTGATTTAAGTTATGTTGATTTAACTAATGCTAATTTAAGTTATGCTGATTTAAACAATGCTAATTTAAAACACTGTAATTTTTACGATACCAATTTAAGCAATAGTAATTTAACTTATACTGATTTAAGATATGCTAATTTAGTATTTTCTGATTTAAGTGATGCTGGTTTAAATAATAGTGATTTAACTTATGCTAATTTAAGGTATGCTAATTTGAATAATAGTGATTTATTTCATGCTAATTTAAGTCGTGCTAATTTAGGTAACGCTTATTTGAATGGAGCTGATTTAAGGTATGCTAATTTAAGCAACGTTTGTTTAAAATATACCAATTTAAAAGATATTAAATATAATGAAAATACATCCTTTTCTGCTATGCAATGTCCCGAAGAAGGTTCTTTTATTGGATATAAAAAAGCAAGTTATAAAATAGTAAAATTATTGATAACAGAAGATGCTAAGAGAAGTAATGCAACTTCAAGAAAATGTAGATGTTCAAAAGCTAAAGTACTAAGCATAACTAATATAGATAATACAGTAGAATACAATGAAGTACACTCTAATTACGATTATAATTTTATTTATAAAGTCGGAGAAATTGTTAAAGTAGATAATTTTGATGAGAATAGGTGGAATGAGTGTTCAACTGGAATACATTTTTTCATGACTAGAGATGAGGCAGTAAAATATTAAGATTAATAAAAAGTGTTGGCTTATATCCTATGATATACTAGAATAAAATCATAAGAAAACATCTTTATTAAACGTGGCGAACTTTAAATAAAATCCATTTCATAAATTAAAGCTAGGAATTACTCCTAGCTTTTTTATTTACATCTTCATAATTTTACACAACTCTACTAACTTCCTAGCAATAGCCTTTTTCTCTTCTTCAGTTAAATCCCTTGATTCTGCTCTAAAATATTCATCAAAATAATCTCCAATAGTATAACATTCATTTTCACCTAAAATATCAGATATAGTTGTATTATATACTTGGGCATACTTTTCTAAATGATGTGGTCTTGGTTTCATTTTATTTTGCTCATGCTTAACTATATTAGTTCTTGCTAATCCTGTTAATTCAGCTACTCTTTGTTGAGTTAATCCTTGGTTGGTTCTTAGTTCTTTTAACCTTGCTCCAATATCTTTCATTTTCAATATCTCCTTATAAATTACAATTCAATGTTCTGTTTTAATAACATTATATACAATAAAATTAATTTTGTTAATACTTTTTAATTTACAGATATGGAATATATTTCAGTTCAAAATGTTATCTAAAAAATAACAAAAAAGTTATTGACAGGTAACATTTTTTATTTTATAATTAAATCATAACAAGGGAAGG